>CAYHRP010000024.1:2661-7828 GCA_964359145.1 uncultured Gammaproteobacteria bacterium
GGAACTTCCCTCGGCAGATCGCCGTGCGGACGCACGACTCGCAGTCTGCGTCTGCCGCCTGACAACACGCTAGCGCGTCGGCTCCAGTCCGGCGATGGCCGATTGTTCTCATCGCCATCTTCGCCATCTTCAACCATCAGCGGTAAACCGCTTTTGGCTTCTTCACGGCGTTCCAACGCCAACTCGTCTTCATCGTCGCCATCAAGATCGTCAATAGGAAACGAGAATCTCTCGCGACGACTCAAGCGACTATGCAATACTGCAAACGCACACACACCAACAAGCACGAGAAGCCATGGAACATAGTCAATGACGTCCATGGATTTACACTACACCACATAAGAATCCGAACGCAAATGTTCAAAAAAAATCAACGGGCCCCGAGAGCGGGCCCGCACAAGCGCTCACGCGCTAAGAAGTTGAATAGCGAAGAGAACGGCGAGTATGCCGCCCGCGCTTCGCAAGAGAGTCGAAATAACGGGATGCGCGTCGCCATCAAGCAGGGCGACCATGGCGCGTAGTATCTCCCGTCCAAGAATCATCGGCGCATTTTATGCATCGCAAAGCGTGCGAGCGCGATGGCGACCATAAACATCACGCCACCAACAATCAAACTCTTGAATCCGACTAAGATGGCGAGCACTCCGACAAGTCCTGCCATGATAGCCGCGTCTACGCACAGATTGAACAGCGTGCGCTTTGTGCTCGCGCTCATGCTCCGTCCTCATCGTGCGGAAGTGGCACCTCCCACTCATCGGGATCGGGAGGCGACTCTCGCCGCGCTACTCGCCATGTGTCCGGCCGCGTTTCTGTCAACGCGACCAATCCTTGGTCCTCATTTCGCACGACAAACTGTGCAATGAAATAGATGACCATCAATAACAGCACCATACCACCGCCACCAAACAACACAAGAATAATCATGTCTAACATTGCCTCTGGAGAGAATGTCATTGTCACTGTCTCGCTCCGAGCCTACACCAAAAGAGAACGCATTGACAATCCAGCCGCAACGGGCGTATGATGTCGTCGACTATTCATTATCGAACCGGGTGTCTTGGGACGAAATCGATTTGCCAATTCTTTGACCTCTATCGAACATGCCTCGCGCATTTTCGCTCGAATTTTGGCAAAAAATAAGCACTATTGCCTAGTGCCGATTTTGTTTCGGGGCGCCACAATAATCTATGTCCATCATTTCGATCTTGCAGATCGTGATCGGCATGTCGGTCGGCGCCATTGTTGGCATTGGCATTTGGGCCTCTGTCATGAAGCGCCGCTCCGAACACGCGGAGAACCATGCCGCCAAGCTGATCGCAGACGCAAAACGCAAACAGCAGGATATTCTGCTTGAAGCCAAGGAAAAAGCCATCAAGGAACTCAACCAAGCCGAGACGGATATCAAGGAGCGGCGCCACGAAATCAAGCAATTGCAACAGCGTCTTGAACAGCGCGAAAACGCGTTTGACAAAAAACTGCTTTCGCTCGAGGAAAAAACCGGTGCGCTAGAACAGGAAAAGGAACGCTTGCGCGGCATCAAGACGCGTTTGGAGGAAATGCACGGAGAGCAAACCGCGAAACTTGAAAACATTGCCGGTCTGACGCAGGACGAGGCTGTGGAGCGTCTGCTGAAAGACGTGCAAAAGGATCACGAGGAGACGCTCGTCAATCGCCTGCGCAAACTGGACGGTGAGGTCGAGGAAGAGCTCAATCGCAAAGCCAAAAAGATGCTCGCGCTCGTGGTGGAGCGCTATGCGTCAAGCGTCTCGGTTGAAAACACCACTACAAACGTAAAGCTCCCTAACGACGAAATGAAGGGACGCATTATCGGAAAAGAAGGACGCAACATCAAAGCCATTGAGCTGTTGACCGGCACCGAGATCATCGTCGACGAAACACCGGAGATGATTATGGTGTCGTCGTTCTCGCCGATTCGCCGCCAAGTCGCCAAGCGCGCGATAGATATGCTCGTCAAAGACGGACGCATTCAGCCGGCACGCATCGAGGAGTCAGTGCAACAAGCGAAGAAGGAGCTCGCCGTGGAGATGAAGAAGGCCGGTGAGGATGCCTTGAATGAGCTCGGGATTCCGATTTCCTCCATCGATCCAAAACTCGTGCAGATTTTGGGACGTCTCAAATTTCGCACGAGCTACGGGCAAAATCAGCTTCAGCACGCCCTTGAGGTGGCGCATATAGCCAGCATGCTCGGCGAAGAACTTGGCGCCGACATCGGCGTGTGCAAAAAGGGCGGCCTCTTCCACGACATCGGCAAAGCCGTTGATCACGACATGCAAGGATCCCATCCCGAGATTGGCTACAACATCATGAAAAAATTCGGCTTCCCCGAAGAGATTGCGTATCAGTCCATCGGACATCACGTCGACAAACCCAAGACGCTCGAGGCCGTCATTGTGAAGGCGGCCGATGCCATTTCCGGCGCGCGACCGGGGGCGCGCAAGAACTCGCTCGAACAATACGTCCAGCGTTTGGAAGAGCTCGAGGCCACGGCGCAGGAGTTTGCAGGCGTCGAGAAGGCGTATGCCATTCAAGCCGGGCGCGAGGTGCGCGTGTTTGTAACGCCTCAAGAGATTGACGACTTTGGCGCGTATTCGCTCGCCAAGTCCATTGCTAAGAAAATAGAAAGTACTCTCAATTACCCGGGCGAAGTGAAGGTGACCGTGATTCGTGAAACGCGCGTGAGCGAGTACGCGAGATAAAACAAAAAATCCCCTAACGGGGATTTTTTGGTGTCCTAGAAAGCAGACGGACTATTTGACGACGTCGGCTCCACAGCAGGCGGCGCGCTCGGCGCGCTCGATCCTCCAATTCTGTACGCGGCCTTGAGCGCATCCTTGAGCGCCTTACCGGCCTTGAACTTTGGCACCAAAACTTCCGGTACGCGAATACGCTCGGACGGATTACGCGGGTTCACGCCCATACGCGCACTGCGCACGCGCGCCGAAAATGTCCCAAACCCGGCAATCGTCACTTCCTCCTGTCGCGCCAACGCATTAGTCACGGCGCTCTGCAGTGCGTCGACCATGTCCTCCGCCTGCTTTTTGTGAAGACCAAGGCTAGAGGCAATCGCCGCGGCTAAATCGGCTTTGTTCATATTCAAAGAATATTCAAGTATGAAAAAACTATACTCCGAGCAATAAATCTGTGCAACACTCGCCAAATCCTTGACGATTGGCGCGTTTGTGGTAGCGTTTGCGCGAGAAACACCATGACTGCCCATGTAGTCAGACCAAGCCAAAGGGTGTCTTTGGATGTGTTGGGTCAGTGGCACAGCATCGCGAGCGATGCGACCCCTGATCAAATCGCCATTGCCTTCCGCGGAAGGCGTGATGTGGAGCGGCGCCACTTGTTGCGCCATAACTTCCGTGTGTACTTTACCAGCCTTGCCGATCCAAGCTCGGCGACCATGCGAGCCGGCGTGGAGTCGGCGCGCATCGAGTTGCCCGAAACTCTCGCCCGAGAGATTCTTGAGTGGACCAAGACGCGAGACGGTTTGCGCACTATCGGCGCGCTTACCGTCGCCATGGACGTCCTCTTCCGCATCTTGGAAAACACGACCGACGAACTCCCCTCACACCTCACGTGGGAGAAAGTCGGTCCCGAGTTCATGGCGGCTCTGCGCCATTTGTGTACTGTGAAGATTGAGGAGATTGATCGCGACCACGAAACGCGGCCGCCGATCCAGATCATGATGGTGCATGTGTTTACGAGGGCACGGCGATTCGTGCAGGTGTCACGTATTTGGAACGTCACCCACCGCGAGGTTTTCGCGGCGATGATTCGTCCCGCCGGGATGTTCATCGAAATGGGGCGTATGCAACGCGGTGGTGTGGAGGAGCCGGAGCAACCCACGCGACTCGACACGCTCGACGTCGAGCGCGTGGCAGTGTCAGCAGGCTCTGCCGACGACATGATGACGCGTCCGATGGGGCACCAAGCCCTGCACGAAGACCCATTTCTCACCGAACACGACGACGACTAGTCCCTTGTCGCGAGCCCCTCTTCCGGGCTCGCGTTCTTAATTATGGTATGGGGTCAGGTCGTGAATCTAGAGTTTTCTGATAACAACTCTAGATTCACGACCTGACCCCACAGTCTGCTATACTTCTAAAATCAGCTCTATGCGCTTCCTCTCCGGCATTCGCCCAACCAACCTTCTGCACATCGGCAACTACTTCGGCGCGATGCGTCAGTTTGTTGAGTTTCAGCGCGAGCACGAGGGATTTGTGATGATTGCAGACTTGCACGCGCTCGACACCGAGACGAATCCCGAGGCATTGCATCACAATATCTTGATGCTCACGGCCGCGTATTTGGCCGCCGGATTAGATGCAAAAAAAAACGTGCTCTTTCTCCAGTCTGCCGTTCCGGAACACACCGAACTTGCCCATATCTTTTCAGCGCTTGTGCGCATGAGCGAGCTTGAACGCATGACCCAGTATAAGGACAAGGCCGGAACACGCGGCGAAAACGTCCCCGTCGCTCTGTTCACCTATCCCCTCCTCATGGCCGCCGATATTCTGATGTACGATCCTGACATCGTGCCGGTCGGTGACGATCAGACGCAACACGTGGAACTTGCGCGCGATATTGCCGAACGCTTCAATCGCCTGTACGGACCAACGTTTCGCGTGCCAAAACTTCAGCTTACCAAAACCGGCGCGCGTGTGATGGGGCTGGACGACCCAACAAAAAAAATGAGCAAGAGCGCGACATCGCCGAAAAACTATATCGCACTCACGGACGATGATGTGACGATTCGAAAAAAAATAATGGCAGCCGTCACCGACAGCAAGGGAATCGTCGCTTACGCCGACAATCAGCCCGGCGTGCGCAATCTGGTTGACCTTCTGCATCTGACAACCAACGCTCCCATTGAGAGCATCGTCGACTCGTACAGCGGCAAAGGCTATGGCGATTTAAAGCGCGATGTTGCCATTGCCGTTGCGTCGTTTGTTGAGCCACTGCGCACCAAGATTGAAGAGAGACTGCATGATAAGACGGCCCTTGTTGATACAATCCTCCACGGCTCTAACCGCGCTCGCGAGCTTGCCGCGGCAAAACTTGCTAAGGTACGACAAACCCTCGGTCTCGGCGTTGGGGGGGGTCCCCGGAATTTATGTGTTTTGTTTGAGCCTGGGTTGTGCTT
>CAYHRP010000024.1:7838-8933 GCA_964359145.1 uncultured Gammaproteobacteria bacterium
GCCGTGCATTGGGAATTGCTATAGCGACCTCTGCAAAACCGACAATTCACGGTCTGACCCCAACTGATTGACATCCTCCACGCTTTCGGCTATACAGAGTTGTTGCGCGATAGTTCGTCTGGCTTTTGCCGAGGAGCAGTTTGCGCAACTCAAGCCGCAACGATGCATAGCGTGTCCAAATGGATGAACGGAGGAATGTCGCGGCATTGCCGAACGCCAATGGGATTGTTTGCAAACAAAAACGAAAGGTGGCGTGTTCGGCTCACCCACGAGAGCGACGAGGAGGCGAATGTTACAAACGCCAAGAATTTTGTTGTTCTCAAATGTGCGAAGTGAGAGATAGGCCGAAGCGGCCGTTCCCACGATTGCACACAGTTCGCGCGACGGTGCGGCAACTGCTTGTAATGAGCGAACCTGCGGATGTCGCGCTAACGGGAAACGCATCTTGTTTCGTGCTCAACAGCACGAGGGATCGTCTGTTTCCCAACCATCGGACGTTGTGGGTGCTGTCGTAAGACGTACCTGAAGGTGTCCGATCCCCCGCCGAGCGAATGTGGAAGAGTCGAAAGACGACAGCGCTCATGCTCGGCCCATGGAGTGACGTCCGTCTCTCTGTCGAAAGACGCGAGGTCAGGTGTCACTCCCTCCAGGTTGTGCGCTTGTTGTGCTGTCCGCAAGGACGAATCATGGGGTGCACAACCCAAAGCTCGACGCGGCTGGCGCTGTCCCTGCGGACGCGTACGAGTATGTCGAGCCCCATCGGACGGCCACCCCGATTGTCGAAAGACGTGGAGGGGAATGTCCGACCCATGCCGAGCGAAGATGAGAGTGTCGAAAGACGATAGTGCGATTGCTCGGCCCCTCGAGTGACGCTAGGGAACGTGTCACTCCCCTGTCGTGCGATACGGCGTGTGGCCTTCCGGCCGATTTTGGGCATGCACGACCAAAAGCTCGACGAACCTTCCTATGCCGCAAGGCGCGTCGTGGATTGTCGAGCCCTCATCGGACGCGAAGCCGAGTGTCGAGAGACGCGAAGCTGCTTGTCTGATCCCTTGTCACCCCGCTGGCCAGGCCGGCGGGGTGTTTGTTTTAGCC
>CAYHRP010000025.1:0-8742 GCA_964359145.1 uncultured Gammaproteobacteria bacterium
GAACCATACATACGGCACGACGGGGATACCTTCCGCCGCAACGACTTGCTTGGTCAACGCCTTGTCCATGGCGACGGCCGACGCGAACAGGTCGCACCCGACAAAAGGCATGCCCGCCATGCGAAGAAGCCCCATCAAACTCCCGTCCTCGCCGAACGTGCCGTGCATCGCGGGGAATACGATGTCCACCGAGATAGTTTTTAAGGAAAAGCCCGGACGAATGATTTTGAACCCGTTATCGAAAGACAATTGCAATTTTTTGTTTCGGCGCGCGCGTTCCTCAAAATCCGGCTGCTTGAAGTAGGCGATGTCGTTCATCGCATCCTCCGAATACCACGAACTGTCTTTCGCAATGTAAATCGGAACGACTTCAAACTGACCTATCGCGATAAGCGATTGAATAATCGGAGTGTGCGCCGTGATGATGGAAACATCGTGCTCTGCGCTCCGACCTCCGAAAATAACCGCGACTGTTTTTTTCTTGTTGTTATGCATATTGATCCGGCCAATCGTTTTGAAGCAGAACGATGTCGCCCTTTACGGTCATGTGCGGCAGAGCTGCAAAAGCGGCAAGGGCGTCATCAAACCATAGTACCTCGCCGCGATGCTTGTTGTCTTTCAAGCCCTGCTCTATATAAGGCGTTACGGTGTTTTTTATGAGCACTACTTTTTCTATTCCGGCCGCCGCGTGTTGGCGGCCGATGTCTCGGTGTACCGCTTCCGTCCGAGCGCCCATCTCGACGAGCCCCGGCGTCACATAAAAACGGCGGCCTTTGAGCGAAGTCAAAAACGCGATAACCGCTCTTACGCCGTCTGGGTTGCCGTTATAGCTGTCATCGAGCGTGGTAACGCCATTCCCGTCGGTTTTCGGCTCAAGGCGATGGTCGAACGGCTTGGTTTTCAAAATGCCTGTTTTTATCTGCTCCGGCGATAATCCGATATCCTGTGCAATAACTGCCGCCGCAGCAAGCGGGCCGATTTGATGGAGACCGAGAAGCGACGATTTCAAAAGTAATTTTTCTTTGCCTTTTGTCAAAGCAAACGAAGTTCCTGACAGGTCGGTTTGCGGATTTTCGATTTTCCACTCGTCGACGCCGTCCTTGTCGTAGACGATATGGCCGGAGCGAGCGTTCTTTCGGGCGAGTTCGCTCTCTCCGTTTACATACAGGGGTTTCCCTGCAAGAAAATCGGCTAACTCGAAAATCGTTCGCGCCGTGCTGTCCAGCGTCTTGAATTTTTGGAGATGTGCCTCGTTGACGCCCGTGATTACCCCGATATTCGGCTTCACGAGTTTGCACAATGTCCGCACGTCGCCCGGATAGTATTCACCGAGCTCAAAAATCAATATTTCCTCCTCGCCTCCAAGGGTTTTCACGAACGCACTGATGCCGAGTGGCGTATTGTAGCTATGCGGCGGAGCGGCGACCTTCTTCCCTTCGGACAAAACAGTTTTGAGGATTTCCCGCATCGAGGTTTTCCCGAAACTGCCCGCAACGGCTATTTTGAGTGCCTTGTGTCGAGAGAGCGTTCGCCGTGCGCAGCCCACGACTACTGCCTCTACTGGTTTTTGGATAAGTTGAACACCGAAAAGCGGCACCGCGATACCGTAGGCGAGGAAGAATGGCGAAGCCAGCACGATAGCCGCGCCGAGCGCATATCCGTATATCGTGGAAATTGAAAATGCTACCCATATCCCGAGCGCAATAATCGCGAGCCAAAATACCCAGCCGAGGCCGAGCATGAGGAGCGATTTTGACGATGTAGTGAGTTGCTTTCGCTTTTCGACCGAGCCAAAGTCCCGCACTCGATGGATCCACGCGAAGTAATCGCCGATTTTATACTCACTCGCCTGAAGCATGTAGACAAGCGAGCGCACATAGCGGGGGCGGTATCGTGAAATAATGTTCTTCATCATATAAAGTTCTTTATTTTTTCAGCAACGGCGCTCGGCTGTTCCTGAAAAACGAAATGGCCTGCGTTCGGAATAATCTCAAGCCGCGATCCACGAATGCGCTCGCGGAGCGTGTGCGCTTCGGCGAGCGGAGTTTCCGCATCTTTCTCGCCCCACGCTAACAGCGTGGGTATAGTTATTTTTTCAGCGTCTTTTTCAAGATTTTCGTTTACGACTTTTACAAATGTTTCTCTCATCGCTCCGGCATTCATATAGTCCCTGCTTCCCGCGAGACGTTTTAAGCGTTCCTGTAGAAACGACAACGGCGGAATGGCAGTGATGGTTTTGACGACCCGTGCGACCTTTCCAGCAAAATGGGTTCGTGCCAATTTTTGCGCCACGCCTGCCGAGGCGATAAGCACCAATTTCTTCGGGTTGAGGATTCCCGCTCCAATACCCTTGATGGCGACACGCCCGCCGAACGAGTGCGCGACGATAATATCTGGCTTGATATTCAGTTTAGCGAGAAAGTCCCTGACAAACTCCGCATATTCAAACACTCCCCATGGCGTTTGCGGGCGTTCGCTCCCGCCAAAGCCGGGGAATGAGGGAGAAATACATCGGTAGTCGCCAAACTGTTCTATAAGCGTATTGAATGAGTAACCGTCCGCGCCCCATCCGTGCAGAAAAAGCAAAAGCGGCCCAGCGCCACGATCGGTGTAAATGACGTCAAGATTTTGGACAATGAGATGTTCTTTTTTCATATTATTTCAAAAGCTCATCGCTTGATACTCCTAACGCTTGAGCTATTTTTTCAATTTTGGCGGTGAGGGAGGGATTCGAACCCTCGGTACCTTTCGATACACACGATTTCGAGTCGTGCGCCTTCGACCACTCGGCCACCTCACCGCGCAAGGGCGAATGTATCAAAACAAAAGCAGTGGGTCAATCTTTTATGGTGCATGCCTTGACAGAGAGTCCGAGCATGTGGTGTCATCTGTGCGTGCATAGGAGTCACCGATCGATGTTCACACGTTGGGACGATTTCTTGAGGCAGTTACAGAGCGGCGCAGATGACGTATCTGCCATAATTGCCGCCATTGAGGAATTGCTGACGGACATGTATTGTCGTGCGCATGACGCGAATGGTCGTTTGGCCATTGAGCAATATAGTCGCCAGTTCCAGGCTGTCTTGCATTTGCTCAAGCTGTGCGATATTACTTTGGTGCGCAATGAGACCATGCGTCTATTGGGAGGCGAGGACCATGTGCCCATGGTTCAAGATGGGGAGCACGATGTTGTGATGAGCGTTACCGAATGGCTTCGATCTCTGTGTACTTCAACGCAGAACGCGACTCTCTTCAGACGCGTCGTTCTTCTTGAAACGCTTGCGTGGAATCTTGATCTTGAGTGAAGTGCCGCCGGCCCCTTAGCCGGCGGTGATTATATTTGAGCACAATGCATAAGTTTTGAATATAATGTTATAAAGTCAGGTTGACATTATTAGGTTTATGTATTAAACTTATAAACAAATTGCCTTATGAAAAAGAAAGTGCGCATTAGTGATGCGGCTAAAATTCTCAAAGTATCAACGCAAACGCTTCGGAATTGGGATAATTCCGGAAAATATCGATCTAAACGAAGCAAGGGAGGGCAGCGATATTACGATCTCGAAGAATTAAAGAGATATGCTCTTGATATTCAACAATTAGGATTTATATGGGCGACAAGCAGTATGCCGCCGGAGTTGCCTTCGGAGTATTTCTGTGAGCGTCCGGATCGTTTTACGAGTCGATCGGCAAAGATGGGTTCAGAGCTTTTGAACAGTCCGGAGAGCGTTTCCATTGATTTCGCTTCGTTGCTCACGCTCATTGCAAGTGAAATTGGAGATAACTCATTTGTGCACAACATTGGGAATTGGCCGGATGTACAGGGTGTATTTTTTGCCTACGATATAGTCAAGCGCATCATTGTTCTTGCAGATCGCGGTCGCGGGGTAAAGGCAACGCTCCAACATGTTTGCCCCGCTATTCATAACGATACCGTAGCACTGCACGTTGCGTTTACCGAAATTATCTCCGGAAGATATCCGGAGAAGCGAGGAAACGGACTCAAGGTTGTCCGCAAAATAGCAGAGAAAGAACGTATCGGTCTTTCATTTCATTCAGGGATCGGTCTTGTGACAATACCGAAAGCTCCCGGTTCCATGCATATTGCGATGGCCGACCAAAATGTGCGCGGAACGTTCGCAGTAATCATGTTTTAGCACACGGCTATGAACACTATTCAGATGAAAAAATTTGGCCACGTACTCGTTTCTCGTCCGGCTGGACGTGAGGCGTTTGATGCGATTCGCACGCAGTTGGATGCTGACGTTATTGTGAGCCTCGATTTTGAAGGAGTGTTGACCGTCACTCCCTCATGGCTTGATGAGTTTCTAACGCTTCTCACCGAATTCAACGCAGGAAAGGTTGAGTTTATACCAACAAAGAACGCTTCGGTTTTGGCTATATTGCCGGTGTTGGCGGAGGCACGAGACGATTTGGTCGCCGTGGTTGCGTCACGCGCACTTGAACAGATGAATCGAGAAAACGCATAGCGTAATATTAATAGGGCGTATGCGTGAAGCACACAAAACTATTCGTGCGTTTGCCGAAACGGTTGCTCTCAATAAGGGGCGCGCGTTTTTGGTGGGCGGTTCTGTGCGCGACGAGATTCTTGGTGTGCCGGTAAAAGACATCGATATTGAGGTGCACGGGATTGCCGCGTCGGCTTTGCGCAAGATTATCGAAAGTCATTTTGTGAACGTACAAGAGGTTGGCGCGGCATTTGGCGTTCTACATACGACGGTTGACGATGTGGAAGTTGACATCTCGCTGCCGCGGCGCGATTCCAAGGTCGGTCCGGGACATAAAGGTTTTGCGGTGGATGTGGATCCGTTTTTGTCTCTAAGAGAGGCTCTGCGGCGTCGCGACTTTACCATCAACGCTTTGCTCAAGGACGTGCTTTCTGGCGAAGTGATTGATCCGTTTGGCGGACGTGACGATTTACGCGCGCGCGTTTTGCGTCCGGTGGACGCGGCGACGTTCGTGGAGGATCCTCTGCGCGTTTTGCGCGCCGTGCAACTTGTGGCGCGGTTCCGTCTTTCCGTGGCAAACGACGTGAAGACGCTCCTTGCGTCTATGGTCGGAGCGCTGAATGAACTTTCGCGCGATCGCCACAGAGATGAGTGGCGCAAACTGTTTTTGAAGGCGTCCGCGCCGTCTTTGGGGCTTGAGTTGGCGCGAGAAACAGGTGTGTTTTCTACATTGCCGATTGTCGGCGCGATGAAGGAGACGCCGCAGGACAAGGAGTGGCATCCGGAGGGCGATGTTTGGATGCACACGAGAATGGTGTGCGATGCGGCGGCGGAGATTTGCGTGCGCGAACGGTTGGAGGGGACGACACGGCTCGTGGTGATGCTCGGCGCTTTTTGCCACGATCTCGGCAAACCCGAAACGACACAGACGATTGACGGGCGCGTGCGTTCCGCGCAACACAGCTCGGTTGGCGTGCGTCATGTGCGAGAGGCGCTTGCGTTTTTTGGGATGGAGGCTTTGCGCGATGTCGTGGAGCCGCTTGTTGCGTATCATCAGGAGTCGTACGCGCTTCATCATCAGCTTGTATCTGACTCGCCGCCGGGGGACGGAGCGATTCGTTCACTTGCGCGACGTGTGCATCCTTCGACGATCGATCAGCTTCTACTCGTTGCCGAGGCGGACTCAACAGGGCGCGGACCGTTTCCGGACGGCACCGTTCTTCGCAATGATGAAGTTGCGCGTGATTGGCTGCGCGATCGCGCGCACGAGTTAGATGTGCGTGCAGGGCGGCCGCCAGATGTGATTCGCGGCAACGATTTGCTCGCGCTTGGCTTGAAACCGGGGCCACACTTTGGCGTGATTGTGCGTGCGGCGAATCGTTTGCATGACGAGGAGTCTGCTCCGCGCGCGGCGATTTTGGATCGCATTAAGCGTGCGGCAGGGACGACGGTACAGGACGGAGATTGGGAGCGTGTGTTGACGTCATAAGCCACAGAGCGATGAACGTGAATGTCATCATCGCCAAATCGTTTTTGAAGAACGGCACATCGACAAGTCCGTGAATGGTCATCTCAAGAAGCGGCAGAGAGGCGAGCATCGCCAAACGATCACCGAGTACCCATGAGCGTCCGATGGTGACGGCGAGAATGCAAAATCCAAAGAGGCCGGCGAGGCCCAGCTCTGTCCAAATGTTCAGGACGATGTTGTGCGGATATTGAAAAATTTCAAAATACGCGTGCGTGTGGAATGGTGCTACGGCGGTGGGATAGTTGTTTGCGCCAACGCCAAGAACGAATGTGCGCGGAGAGGATGAGAGAAGGCGCCACGTCTCGGACCATTGCGCCGTGCGTGTTTGGCCGGACCAATCTTGCAGCAGAACTTTCTCGCGCAGTTGCGGGACGCCGAAAATGGCAATCACAAATATGATGAGTCCGGCGCCTCCAAGCAGGAGGCGTTGTTTGATAGGGCGATCGATGAGAAGGAATGCGGCCGCCGTCATGGCAACGACCGTTCCAACGAGTGCCGCTTCTGTTTGTGACGCGAACATCGCCACAAGCCCAAGAACGACAACAAGAGCGATCCACTTTTCTGACGATCGCTTAAAAATCGGATTGGGTTTTCGATAGAGAAGCGCCGCAAACAGAAATACGGTGACGGGCGCGACGAAGTGCCCGACAGCATTGGGATACGGGAAAATGCTTGTCGCGCGGCGAAACGCAAACCATTCAACGGGGATGGTGATGCCGGTACCCCACTGCACAATGGCCCACGCGCTGATGACGGCGGTTGGGATTGCAAGGGCCAAGGCGAAAGAAGCAACAAAACTACAGAAAATATTTCGTGACACTTTTATGCCGATCGTCACATTTTGGTACCAAGCTACATGAAGCAAAATCCATCCAAAAAGGATGGGTTCGACGAGGTAACTCTTTAGGATTCCTAGCGTTGAAAGTGTGTCGGCTGTCTGCAAAAGTCCAAGAAAACCTCCAATACTCAAGAGGAGTGTACCAATGCCCACCCACCACACTTTGCGGTGAAGAAGGAGGTTTTTTGCTGAAACCGTTTTATGACGATCGTCATAAAACCGTATCAGCCAAGTGACAAGCAGAATGGCGAAAAGGAGCTCAAGGAGTGTGGTTGGTACCGGCCCAAGATCAAAGCGGACGAGGTAGGTTGGGAGTGCTCCCAAAAAAACCATCGTGCCCGCGAAAAGCGAGCGGCGGCAGATGAGCGTAAACAATACGAGCGCCGCCACGATGCCAAAGAGCGTTATCATACGCGCGGCAGTAAAGATCGCAGTGTGGAAAGCCGCACGCCGCCGAGGGCAACCACACTCACACCATAAAACGCGGTGCATCCGATGATCACTACAAGGAGCGTCGAAACCGTTGTATTGCCCGCCCATTGCATGTAGAGAAATCCGAGCGCGGTCATGGCCACGGCAGACAAAAGCCCGACACCAAAACTGTTCCATTGTGGAGAAAATGCTGCGGTTTTACGCACCATCCAAAACGTGAAGCACAAAATCATTCCCTCGGAAACAATGGTCGTCCATGCGGCGCCGTACGCGCCGTAGTCCGGAATCGTCACCAAATACAATACAATCGCAACCACGGCTGTCATGACGTATGCCGGAATGATGGCATGTTGTTTTTTGACTGCCACGACGGCATGCGCAAACAGAATGCCAAAGAACACGAATGTGTTGGCGATCATCAGAAGGACAAGATACGGTCCCGACGCGCGAAACTCTTCGCCGGCTGCGAGCGCCATGAGCGGCCCTGCCATGATCAGCGTGCCGCCTAAAATCGGGAGCGCGATAATGGCAAACAAATCGAACGCGTGTTGCAGAAGCGTGTGAAACTCTGCGCGGCGTTTTTGCGTCCACGCTAAAACGAGCATCGGCAAAATCAATCCCATAAACATGGTTGGCACGACGCTTATAACATCCAAGACTTTATACGCGGCGCCATACAAACCAATCTCTTCACTTGTGCGATAGAACGACATGAACACGATGTCGCCCTTAAGATAGAGGAGATTAAAGAAAATGGTGATGGCAATCGGCCAACTGCGCGAAATGAACGTCTTTATCACTCTGGCATCCCAAAGAAATTGAATGCGCGTGAACGAGCGCGCGAACAGAATGTTGATGAGCGCCATGAGAGCATTGCCGACGGCGAACGCGCCCATCATGTGCGGGACAGATGTTTGTGCGGCGGCGAGCACGACGATGAGCACGAGGATGAGGCCGCGACTCATGGCTTCCGAGGCCGCGGGGCGCCACATGGAGAGATGTTTTTGAAAAACGCCGATGAACATTTGCGATAGCGTCATGAAGAAGAAGGAAAACGCGCCGACGGCGATGGTTGTGCGCACGACGGGCTCATACGGCATCAGCGTGCCAACAAGCGCGGCCAAGCCAAACAGCACGATGCCAGATACGATGCGCACGGTCATGGCGCTGGAAACGATGCGCGATTCGTCTGCGCCTTCCTCGGAAATCATTTGCGTCGTGGTGAGCGTGAAGCCGAAGTCAACGATGGCTCCGGCGACGGCCAAGAATGTGAACGCGAGCGTGAAGTGACCGTAGCCCTCGGCGCCGAGCGTGCGCGTCATGACGGCAATCGTCAAAACGCCAAACACCGTGCCAATGGCACGGCCAGTCATTTGGATAGCGGTGTTGGACGCGATGTGATGCAGTTTTGACATGGACCAAGTATAGCAGGTTGGATGTTGGAGGTTGGAAGTTAGAGGGTTTTTCTAATTTCC
>CAYHRP010000026.1:0-8644 GCA_964359145.1 uncultured Gammaproteobacteria bacterium
CAAGCGCTTTTGCTCAAACCACTCATTCCAAATTGTCCAGAAATTTCTATTTCCTTCAAGATGCGGTGTATACGTATACAACGCGGACGTCGCTTGATTTTCGGGAGTCACAGGAACGGAATCAATGAGAACTGTTTTGCCCGGACCGATGCCCGTTTGCGTCTTTCCCGTACGTTCCAAATCCGCCAGATAGCCAACGCGAAACTGTTGTGCCATGCTGTCTATTTGTTTTGCAAACCCACGAAATCGCGCTACCGCACCATCTTCTCTCGAACATCCGTCACAGACACCGTATCCCGTCGCCCAATCCAGTTGATTCTGTGAGGGATTCGGATCCGATACGAGCGACTGCTCTTTCTGTAACATTACTAAGATGGCTTGTGGATTCAATAGAAATTGACTTGATACGCGCAGGATAATCTCGGCAGCGGACTTTGTCGCTCCGTCCACATCTTCCGCAACGAACGTATCCAAAACGCCCGTCTGCTCATTCAAAAAGCGCTGAAGGGATTGGCCAACCATGCCATACACATTTGTAAAATCGCGGTCGGATACGATAAAATTTGGATTAAATGCTGCTTGTCCGTCTTGTGGAATGGCCAACAACAAAGCGGAGAGTACAAGGGAGATAAAACCGGAAGCTTTGCCTTTTGGTATCATAACGGGCATAGTGTATCAAACATTCGCGCAACAGAGCACCTATGACGTTTACAGAATATCAACTGAAGTCCCGCGGCACCGCCATCTATCCGGAAGCAGGGAAGAATATCACGTATCCGGTTTTGGGACTTGTGGGTGAAGCGGGCGAAATAGCAAACAAAGTTAAAAAGATTTACCGCGATGATGGCGGGGAATTGTCACAAGAGCGACGACAAGCTTTGAAAGACGAATTGGGAGACGTCATCTGGTATCTGTCGCAAGTCGCTACGGAACTCAACCTCAACCTCGATGACATCGCGAGTGACAATCTTGTAAAACTTTTTTCTCGTAAGGAGCGTGGTGTTTTGCACGGGAACGGAGACGCGCGTTAGGTCACCTTATCTTGCTTTATCATACGACGAGGCACGGAGACGGCAAACGACAATATACCGTCTTTTGCGTCAATTTTAACGCATGAATCATCGTCGATTTCTTTTGTAATAATCTTCATGGCAAGCGGATTCATGACGATATCTTGAATCACGCGGCGAAGCGGACGAGCGCCAAAAACAGGATCGTAGCCTTTTTGCGCCAACAAATCCTTTGCTTTGTTTGTGAGTTGCAACGTGATGCCTTGCTCGGCAAGACGCCGCTCGAGATTCTGAACCTGTAAGTCCACAATGCGTCGCACATGATCTTTCGAGAGCCCATGAAAAATGATTGTTTCGTCCACACGATTCAAAAACTCCGGTCGGAAGTGTTCCTTGAGCATAAACAAAACTTTTTCTTGCACGTCTTTGCGATCGGTGATGGAACCCTGATCGTCGCCTATCTGTTCTGCAAAGCCAATGGCACTGCCAGAATCGGCGTCCAAAATAACGTTCGAACCAATATTTGACGTCATCACTATAACGGTGTTCTTAAAGTTGACTATGCGTCCTTTTGCGTCCGTCACATGCCCATCATCCAAAACCTGTAACATAATGTTAAAAACGTCAGGATGCGCTTTCTCGATTTCGTCAAACAGGACCACCGAGTACGGACGACGGCGAATAATTTCGGTGAGTTGACCACCTTCATCATATCCGATGTATCCCGGAGGAGAACCGGTCAGTTTACTCACGGAGTGTTTTTCCATGTATTCGGACATATCGACGCGCACGAGCGCCGATTCATCATTGAACATGAATTCAGCGAGCGCGCGTGCAAGCTCCGTTTTTCCAACACCGGTCGGTCCAAGAAAAATAAAGCTCCCAATAGGACGATTTTCTTCGGCGATGCCGGCGCGCGAACGGCGCAGGGCGTTTGAAACGGCGGCAATCGCTTCCGCTTGTCCAATAACGCGCATTTCGAGCGCCTCTTCCATGCGAGCGAGCTTATCCATTTCGCTCTCAAGCATCTTTGCCACGGGCACGCCGGTCCATGTGGACACAATGCGCGCGATGTCCTCTTCATCGACCTCTTCCTTGAGAA
Source organism: uncultured Gammaproteobacteria bacterium (assembly GCA_964359145.1). Classification (GTDB taxonomy): domain Bacteria; phylum Patescibacteriota; class Patescibacteriia; order UBA9934; family UBA11717; genus 2-02-FULL-53-10. The sequence continues at coordinate 2,113 of CAYHRP010000026.1, forward strand.
GTCCGCGCTCGGCTTGCATATTCTTCAGTGTGACAGAGGCATCCTTCAGCTCTCCCTCAAGCTCCGGAATGCGACCGTACCGAATCTCGGCGACCTTTTGCAAATCGCCGCGGCGCTCCTCGATTTCCGCTTCCGCTCTCAAAGCGTCAATGCGTTTTGAAAGTTCGCGCAGACGCATGAGCTGTTCCTTTTCCGTTATCCAGCGCGTTTCAAGCGCGCGCATCGCTTCACTGGCTTCTGCCAAATCTTTCTCAAGATCCTTCAGACGCTGTTTGGACGCCTTGTCTTTTTCCATTTGCAAAGCGGCTTTTTCAATCTCTAAGCGCTTGACGTCTCGCTTAAGTGTATCGAGTTCCTCGGGCATGCTATCAATGTCCATACGCAATCCCGATCCCGCTTCATCAATAAGATCAACCGCTTTGTCCGGCAAAAATCGATCCGTGATGTAGCGCTGTGATAAATCAACCGCGGCCACAATGGCAGGATCGGTAATGCGAACGCCGTGATGGATTTCGTACTTCTCTTTTATGCCGCGCAAAATGGCGATGGCATCCTCTCGCGAAGGCTCTTCGACGAGCACCGGTTGAAATCGACGTTCAAGGGCTGGATCTTTCTCAATATACTTTTGATATTCCTTGAGTGTCGTAGCGCCTACGGCGCGCAATTCGCCACGCGCAAGCGCTGGCTTCAATAGGTTTGCCGCGTCCATACCGCCGCCTTCTCCCGATGCACCGGCGCCAACAAGCGTATGGAGTTCATCAATGAACAAGATATGCTTCCCGTCAGAGCTTTCCAGTTCCTTAATGATAGCCTTGAGACGATCTTCAAATTCGCCGCGATATTTGGTGCCGGCCACGAGCGAGCCAATATCGAGACTGATAAGCTCTTTGTCTTGGAGTGTTTCCGGCACATCACGAGCAACAATGCGCTGTGCCAATCCTTCTACGATGGCTGTCTTGCCGACTCCTGCTTCTCCAATAAGAACCGGGTTGTTTTTGATGCGTCGAGAAAGAACCTGCATGACACGTCGGATTTCCTCATCGCGTCCGATAACAGGGTCGAGTTTTTCAGCGCGGGCAAGATCCGTGAGATTACGGCCGTACTTTTTGAGCGCTTCAAACCGTGACTCGGCTTCCGGTGAATCAACTTTTACATTTCCGCGAATACTTTTGAACGCCTCCATCACCGCCGCATCGTTTACGCCCTGTGCCATGAGAATTTTTGCAACCGATTTGCTCGCCGCAATGAGCCCAAGAAATAAGTGCTCGGTGGAAATGTACTTGTCACTAAATTCTCGAGCAGCTTGATCCGCGCGCTGAAACGAGCGAGCGAGTGACTCGGACAAAAACACCTGACCCATCGGCCCGCCCATCTGCGCGCCGCGCGGCAATATCTCCAATTCTCGATCGATTCCCGCGCGCAATGTTCCGATGTCCACACCGAGTTTCTGTAACATAGAGACTACGACGCCCTCCTCGGTCGTCACGAGCGACCAAAACAAATGCATTGGTTCAAGTTGCTGTTGACCCATTTCCAACGCTTTCGCATGCGCCGCTTGAATCGCTTCTTGAGCCTTATTTGTGAAATTATTTGGAAGCATATCCCTCAAAAACGTAAAAACAACAAACTAGCAGTCTCAAGTGTAGAGTGCCAGTTTGAATTTGTCAAATACTATCTGTTGACAACTTCTGGTGCTTGTTGGAGTAGGGACGGATACAAGCCTGTGGATAACTATGGTACGCTTGTAACAATCAGGCGTAATGCAAAATAGGCTTATGGCACGAGTTTTCCTTGCTTTTGAGGTTCCGGAACCTTCCAAGTCAACCATTTTTGAGATACAGGCAAAACTGCAACGCGTGGTGCGCAGTCAGTATGTCATGTGGCTTCCCGAATCGCTTTGGCATATCACGGTGCAATTTATTGGAGAGGTTGACGCGATGATGCTCGAGCGCATCAAAGACATCTTGCACGATGTGCGCCCACGCTCTATCGATCTGCAATGTTGGGGTGTTCGCGCTCTCTCCGTTCACAGTTCTCCGCGTATCATTGTTCTCCAGTTTGCCGATCCAAGCGGTACGGCGTTCTCTCTGCGTGACTGGCTGTCAACTTCCATTGCCGCACAAGGCATTGCGGCCGACACGCGACCATGGGTGCCCCATGTAACCCTCGGACGTATTCGTGCCGGACGAACAATCTTGCAAGAATATCTCTCCGAGATTCATGTGCCAAAAACGCCGGTGCGTGTCCAAACAGTGACACTGTTTGAGTCTGTGTTCACAAACAAAGGAGTACGCTATCACCCAATGAGTTCCGTTGACCTTCTCCCATGAAAGCGATGATCAGCCTCTTCAACATCCCTATTGATCGCTTGGAAAGCGCTGATGTGCAGGCGCTGATTTTTCAGGCGCTCACCCATCATGTGCTCGTGACGATTGCTACCGTGAATCCGGAGATGCTTCTTGCCGCTTCCCATGATGTACATGTGCGCAAAGCGTTGTGTTCCATGACCTATCGTATTCCGGACGGCGTTGGCGTCTCACTTCTATTGCGTCTTTTGAGGTATGGCGCCGTTCCTCGGCACCCCGGCTCCGACTTGTTTGTTGACATCTGCCGTTCTGCCCGTCAGATGGGAAAGCGTGTCGTCATTCTCGGTGGATGGGGAACAACGACGGAATGCGCTATAGAAGTGCTCAAAACCGCGTTTCCCGGACTTGATATTCATGGGTTGAGTGATGTAACCATTCGCGTAGAGGATGACTTATGGGATCAACCAAGCGACTTATTGGATACACTGTCACATCTTCAGCCCGATGTTCTTGCCGTAGCGCTTGGGGGAGTGGATCATCGACAAGAACGCTGGATTGCGGATCACGCATCTGCCATTTCCGGAGTCAAACTCGCGATTGGCATCGGTGGAACCGTCGATATGATCGCAGGAGTCAGTCGCCGTGCGCCTGCTCTTATACAAAGCGTTGGCATGGAATGGCTCTGGCGGCTTTTCCTTGAACCGTGGCGCATGCGTCGCATCGCGCGTGCCGTCGTCATCTTCCCAATGAGAGCTCTCTTGGATAGAATGAAGCAACATGAGAGCTGAACGCACACGTTTCGCGCCCAGTCCAACCGGCATGCTCCACATTGGTGGTCTGCGCACGGCGCTCTACGCATACTTTCTGGCCAAACAAACGGGAGGTGATTTTGTTTTGCGCATTGAGGACACAGACCAATCGCGCGCCGTAGAAGGAGGCGTAGAAAACATTGTACGAACACTTGATCGCGTCGGTATCCAAGCTGACGAAGGTTTCATTTGGAAAGATGGGCGTGTGACTGAACGCGGAAAATTTGGTCCGTATCTTCAGTCCAAGCGCCTCGCGATGTACAGGGCGGCCGCAGATTCGCTTGTACAAGAGGGAAACGCCTACCACTGTTTCTGCTCTTCCGAACGGCTCGCAGGTGTACGAGAGAAACAGCAGGCAGAAAAACGGCAACCCAAATACGATCGCCACTGTCTTGAGCTTTCCAAGGACGCCGTGCACGCAGAACTCCAAAAAGGAACGCCGTTCGTGATTCGTCTGCGTGTGCCGGAAGGGGAGACGCACTGGAACGATCTTATTCGTGGTCCCGTCACATTTTCCAACGAAGAGATAGATGATCAAGTACTTCTCAAGTCTGACGGATTTCCAACGTATCATCTCGCGGTTGTCGTGGACGATAACGCCATGAACATCACAACGGTTGTTCGCGGGGAGGAATGGATTTCGCCAACACCGAAACATTTGATGCTCAATGCCATGCTCGGATACACACCACCGCAGTTCGCGCATGTGCCGCTTCTTCTCAACGCAGACAAACACAAGTTGAGCAAACGTCAAGCAGACGTATCGGTGGAGTCGTATTTGGATCGTGGGTATCTTGCGCAGGCGTTGGTAAATTTTGTTTCAACGCTGGGATTTAATCCAAGAGGGGATAAGGAAATCTACACCATACAGGAACTTATTGAGGAATTTAATCTTCGAAAAGTAAAAAAGAGCGGCGCCGTCGTGAACTTCGATAAACTGGATTGGATGAACCGCCAGTATATTCAGTCCATGGACGACAAAACGCTTATGGAAGCGGTGCGGCCGTTTATCTCATCCATACCGGAGCAGTCTTCGCGCATTCTTTCGGTTGAACGAGATCGTGTGACGACACTCACAGATCTCGCGCAAGCGCTCGCCGAATATCCTCTTGCGCCTGTTTTTTCGCAACCGCACATTTTGATTTGGAAAAAATCGGATGGAAAAACAGCCATTCGCATGCTTGAGCGTTCCGCGGCTTTTCTTTCTGAAGAGTGCACAGCCACAAGCGTTGCCGACCTTGAGCATGCCATGAAAGAATGGATTGGACGCGAAGGATTTGCAACGGGGGATGTGCTCTGGCCGTTGCGCGTGGCGCTTTCAGGAAAAGAAAAATCTGCGAGTCCCTTTGAATACATCTATATTTTGGGGAAAGAGGAGTCCATGGCGCGCATAGAACACGCCATTTCGGCGCTTAAGGGAAATCTTTCATGATGCGCGTATCAAAACCGACGCTTTATTATACGACACTCATTGTGGGAGCGTTTCTCTTCTTATTTGCCGTCTCCGCCTTTGCACAGGGAGCGGCGGATGACCTTTCTCAATCTATCGAGAATAAGGAAGCGGAGATTGAAGGAGTGCAAAGAAAAATACAAGAGTATGAAAAAAAAATTGGACAGTTTGAATCGCAAGAGCATTCGCTTTCAAATGAAATTGCGATTTTAGAAAATCGCGCAAAGCGTACCGAGCTCAATATACAAGAAAATGAGCTTGCCATCACGAAGTCAGAGCTTGAGATTCGAGAAATCCAAACGCAGATTCATGAGGCCGAAGCGCAGATTGCGGTGCAGAAAGAACTCATCGCAGACGTGCTTCATGAACTTGCCATCACCGATGACGATTCGCCGCTTGAGCTCATTTTTGGCAACGACCAATTTTCGGATTTTTTTGATCAGATTCAATATCTCGAACTGCTACAGGATGATCTGCAGACGTCCATTCAAGAGGTGAGGACACTCCAAGCATCTCTGGTGGAGGATCGAAAACGCGAAAATCAGCACAAAGAACGGTTATTGTCGATGCGTGATGCTCTTGAGGAGGCGCGCAAAAGATTAGAAAGCGAGCGCCAAGCAAAAGATGTTCTTTTACAGCACACAGAGCGCAATGAGGCGCAGTTTCGTGTTCTCTTGAGTGAACTGCGAGCAGAGCAACAGTTTATTAATGCGGAGATTTTCAAGTTGCAAGATCGACTATCAAAGCAACTCGACGAAAACGATCAGGTTGTTGGAGGGCCAACGGTCTTAAGCTGGCCGGTTTCAAACCCAATTCTCACGGCACGATTCCACGATCCGACGTATCCGTATCGTCATCTCTTTGAACATTCGGGACTCGACATGGCTGTTCCACAGAGAAGTGCTGTGCGTGCCGCGGCTCCCGGGTATGTTGCTTGGACGCGCACAGGACGTAGTTACGGTAATTACATTATGGTTATTCATACCAACGGCATTGCCACACTGTATGCGCACTTGTCCGGTTTCAATGTTACGGCTGATCAGTTTGTGGAAAGGGGAGCGACGATTGGGTTTTCGGGGGGTATGCCAGGAACTCCGGGCGCTGGGTTGTCTACCGGTCCACATTTGCATTTTGAAGTGCGAGAAAATGGCATTCCTGTAAACCCCGAAAATTATCTTTTGAACTAGGGCACTCGGCGATCGAGAATTTGTGTTGACAGAAAGGTAAGGTGGTGTATATTGATTCTCGCCGTGTTCAGAGCATTTGACAGACTCGTTCACGATCGGGTCATGAACCCGATGTTTGAACTGGTGCAAAGGTGGTTCCATTGGAATCGCTTTCAGTTGATTACACGCAGTCTCCAATTGCAGTGGATTGCGTATCTGCTTGCTGGCATTGGGTACTTTCTCTTGATATCATTCACTAATGATATCAATGTCCCCACCTCGCTCATTAGTGGCTTCCTTCTTTGGACTGGCATCAGTAACATGTTCGTGGCAAGACATCTTATGCCGGATTTGCATAAGATGTCTGCGACGTTTGAAGAGGGCGGCTCGCCAAAGCCGACGACGCAGGTGATCTTGCGTAGAGCGAGAGCACAAAGGTTACGACCCATGTTGACGGCTGGTACAGCACATCTCGTGGGATACAGTGCCGGTCTAGTCGCTGTACAGGCCTTGACACTGACGGTGCTGTGTTTGGTGTTCGGGTTCGCTATGGAGATGACGGAAGCTCATCTCTGGGATAGTAAGGACGTTGATCCGCACAGTCGCAGATCGGTCCTAGAGCCCGACGGGGAAGTACAGAGCGCACATTGATCAAGACCTTTGAGCCCACCGCCTTCGGTGGGCTTGTCTTGTCGTAGGGCAATCACCAAACCGACAGCACTTTGGAGAAATTATCTCCTGCAGAAATAGCAGCACGCTTACAACATGCGCCGCACAGGGAACAAGTGCATTGACGCATAT
>CAYHRP010000027.1:0-8457 GCA_964359145.1 uncultured Gammaproteobacteria bacterium
ATTTTCAGAGTTGTCCACAAGGAGAGCGTACACGAAACGATACATTTTCTGTATCATGTCCTTATCTACTAATCACGCACACTTATTGCGTTTGGACGGTGATCGGCATTTTTGACCGTTTTGTCGTTCCAAATGAACACAAAAACCTATGCGTCAACTATTCATTCCAAAGACTGGAGGCTCTGCTATGTTGCAGGCGTCACGCGGGTTCTTTTGGACGCGCATTTTTCTCATTGCGGCGGCGGTTTTGACGACGTTCTCCATTGCCGCCGTGTCACGCGCAGGCGTGCCGGCGCTCTCTGGTGGCGGTCCTGCCAACGGACAAGATTTTGCTCCAATAGAAGCGCTCATTGACATTGTGGCGAACGAACCTTTGAGTCCGGGTACAGTATCAGCGTCGACCGTGACACTGTATCCGTGTACTGGTTCGGCGAGCGCGACATCGTGCGCATCGCCCAATACGGCGACGAACCTATGCACTTCAATCTCGCTGACAAACAGTAACACGACTATCAACTGTGGTCATGCGGCGTTGAGTCCAAGCACGACGTATATTTTCACGGTAGGTACTGGGGTTCAGTCTGCATCAACGAGCAACTCTTTGGCCGCACAAGTGTCACGCACCTTTAGGACGAGCAGTGTTGACTCGGGCACGAACACGACCGGGCCGCGCGTTGTGAGCGCCTCTCCATCATTTGGAGCGACGAGTGTTCCAACAAATACTTCGTCGATGAGCGTGAACTTCACCGACGGACCCGAGGGAAACATGCTCAATAATGGTACGGCAAACGCCGCAAATAATGCGGCGACGTTTCGATTGCGAACATTAAACTCATCAACCGGCGCCATGGGGAGTGATTTGTGCCAAGGAACCCCAACGGATAGCTGTGCGCTGACGTTCAGCGGACGCACGCTGTCCATTGTCGGTATCGCGCTCTCGCCAAGCACTACCTACGACGCTTGTATCGTATCTGGTGTAAAGAATACTGCCAACGTTGGCATGATGGGCGATTGGTGCTGGACGTTTTCAACGGGGACGGGCACGGATGGTGTGGCTCCGGCATTGCGCACGAGCGCTGCCACAACTCCTGTTAACGGAGCGGTCGACGTATCTATCTATCAGTCGAATGTACGCGTGTCTTTCTCGGAGGCCATGAGCACGACGACCATTTCACCACCAACGGTTCGTCTCTACGCGGATGCGAATGACAGCGGCACGCTCGACGGAGGTGAGAGTGTGCTTAGCGGAACGACCTTGGAACTTATTGACGGCGGCGTAACCGCTTCGCTTGGGCTCCCAACGGCGCTTACGGCAAATACCAAGTATTGTTTCTCTGTCGTAGGAGGCGGAAGCGGCGTGAAAGATCTCGTCGGCAACGCAATGGGCGCGAGCGTGGAAAACCGCTGTTTCAGAACGGCCGCGTCGGAAGCGGCTCCGGTTGCCGCCGCGCTCGACTATGTGGACGCGGACAACTTCAAGCTTATTGCGCGATTCAATCAGCCGATGCAGAAGACTTCCGCTGAAACAGTCTCCAAGTATGCGCTTGAGTGTCCAACGGGCGTTCCAGTAAATCTGACTGGCAAAACGGCAACGTACTTTGCCGATAGGCAAGAAGTGGAGATTGAGGGATTGGGACTTCCGGCAAATTCAAGCTGTCGTTTGACGATTACCGGCATAAAGAACTTGGCCGGAGTAGACAACTCAACGGCTAGTACCGATAACGTTGAGGATTTTATCATACAGGATTCGGCAATGACGGGCGGCTTTTTGGGCGGAAGCGGCGCAGGGCAAGACTTCTTCTCCAGCACAAACATGGGATCGTTTTGGGAGAGTCCTGAACGCTGTGAGCCGCAGAATCGTCTGACCGGCAAAACCACGAGCGTATTCTGCGAGTTTCCGGCTCCGGCAGCCATGCCAATAGGTTCAAAGGTCATCCTCACATTCCCAACGGGCTTTTCCGTAACAGGAGTGGCGACGCTTGCAAACTCGTGGTCAAATACGGACTTGAACGGTCCGGCCGCGAACAAGCCGACGATTAGCGCGGTTGCGGTAAATGCAACGGCTCGCACCGTGACGGTAACCACCGCTACGGCCGCCATTGCAAGTGGCGACCAAGTGATGTTCGAATTGAGCGGACTCGTTTTGCCGACAGCGTCTTCTACCGATAATCGCGTGACAATTATTGCTAAAGATGATAGCGGCGTGAAGATCGGACAGACCATAAATCCCGCGCCGTTTGACGTGAGTCAAGGCGGGAGTTATTCCATTGCAGGGAGCGTGTATAAGGATACTGACGGCGACAGCGTAAAAGATGCCGGCGAGGGAATTTCCGGAGTGAAGGTGTACTGCGATCAAATGGGAGGTTTCTTTGAAGGAACGACGGGCGGCGTTTGGGCGGGACATCAGGAAACAACAACCAATGGGAGCGGCGATTGGTCGGTTGGCAGTCTGTCTAACGGTCAATTTGGATGTGGAGTACCTCCCGATCCAACTAACTTTGCCGACATGATCGGCGGGAACCAGTGGCGTGATGTGGTTGTCAGCGGCGCGAACGTTACTGGTGTGAATTTCAAGTTTACAGACTTGAACGCCGCGGGCGCGGGAGCGGAAACGCTCACGGTAACGTTGACGGGAGATAATGCGCTGGCCACCAAACAGGTAGATGTCTTCTGCCATGCGGGAGCGTCCGACATGCAGTTTTCAGCTCCGGTGATGAAGACCGTAACGCTCAACAGTACGGGTGACGGAACGGCAACACTGAAACTCCTTGGCGGAAAGAAGTATGACTGCGGCGTTGGGCCGCACATGGACTTCTCTAACTTCTCAAGCGGCGGACCTCCTCCCGTGCCGGAATTTGACTTCCTGCCTCCGCCGAATCAAAACGTGCCGGTGGTTGTAGGGACAACACCAGGTGCGCTTACGTTCACGCTATCGGCGGCCAGCAACACTATTACGGGTGCGGTCTGTGACGGCGGAACGAATGATGCCGGCACCTGCGGAACAAACAGCAAGGGAACGGGAATCGCGAACGTCTACGTGAACGCCAATCCGCTCGGATGTTTTAATACCGACGGGAGCTTCAAGGATTGTCGTGGCGGCTTTGCGCAGTCAAAGTCCAACGGAACGTTCACGCTCAACGTGGTTCCGGGTGCGTATCGCGTGGAGGCGTTTGCTCCCGGTATGCCGCCTATTGAAACGGAAGTGACCGTTTTGACGAACGGAACGGTGACGCAAAAGGGCGTGACGGTGACGAGCGTTCTCCTCAAGCTCTCCAAATCTTCAACGACGATTGCCGGTACCGTGAAAGACGAATCGGGCAATGGCATTGCCTATTCGCACGTGGGAGCCGAACGCGTGGATACGGGAGGAACGTGCGCTTCCTTTGTGTCGCGCGGCGCATTCCGCGACACTCCATCAGACTCGAGCGGAAACTACACGCTGTATGTGTCGGATGGAACATGGATTGTGCGCGCATGGGCGCCATCTTATGGTGAAGTCGGTTGTACTCCGGTGGTCATCTCCGGATCATCTGCAACAGGTAAGGATATTCAGGCGACTGCCGGTGACTTCAAGACGATTTCCGGAACGGCGCCCGATGGCGCGTTCATCAACGCATTTGGCACGAGCGGCGGGAACAGCGTTGTGGCGACAAGCGGAGCATTCAACATGAAAGTAAAGGCGGGAACGTACACGGTAGAATGTTTTGCCCACGGCAAAGGGCCGTGCGGCTTGCTGGCAAGCGTGGATGCGACTTCCGCGAATCAAACGGTAAACTTCAGCACGACATTCTCAACTGGAACCGTCAATGTGACGATGACGAACATTACGGACGCCTTCGTGGACATTCGCGGTGCGACGGGTCTTGGCGCTGGAACGTCGTCCAACAGCGCCGGAGTCTATACGTTGGCTTTGCCGGCGGGGACATACTCCGTGCGCGGCGGGAGCCCGAAATATGGTGAATTGTGCAACAACCAAAGCGTAACGGTGGTTGCAAATGCTACGTTCGCTATTACGTGTGCGCCGCCGGAAAATCTGCGTACGGTAGAAGGGCGCGTGACGGACGGCTCGGCGAACGTGGCTGGCTCGACGGTGCTGTTCACAGATTCCAACGGGAAGTCGTTTAAAGTTACGTCAACGGCTGAAGCGGGTGTTAACGAGAACTTTACGGTGTCAAACGTCCCGGATGGTACGTACACGGTAAAAGCACAGAAGAACGGGTACGGTTCCGCAATAACGACAGCCGTTGTCTCTGGAGGAAACCTAACGATCTCCTCGCCTCTTGCCATTACGCAAGGATCAGGTGCTAGCGGAGATACGGTAACGGTAACCACGCAGTCGAGTAGCACGACGTATGCGGGTGAGGGTCGTGTTGTCGCGACGACGGGAAGCGGTTCAACACGACAGGTTATTTCAGCTGATATTGATACGACATCGGGAACAGCGGCTTTGGATCTGCCAAACGGAACGTGGACCGTCAAGGCCATTGGCGCTAACGGAAAGGAGTCTTCAACATCAACGGTCGTTGTAACGGCAGGAACACTGGTGGGATCGGCGCCGACGCTTGGTATTGATACAGCAATCACAGGTTTCACGGCGGGGAACGAATCAACCACCATGTCGCCAAAGAGTGGCGTGAAGGCAAGCTTTCCAAATATTGGAACGGGATTTGAGGTGAACATCCCCGCTTCCGTATTGTCTACGTCTGACAGCTCTACGGGGAAGATTGAGGTCAAGAAGGACCCGACGGTTATTGATCTTTTGGACGAGTCGAGTGCAGATACGGTTGCCATCGGAACGAGCGGATACGAAATCACGCCAAAGGATGCCAACGGGAACGCGCTTGGCGCAGACGATGCGACGGGCGCCACGATTACTGTTCCGTATGCCGACGCTGAAATCACCGATGCCGGAGCCAATGAAAGCACGCTCGTGTTTGGTGTTGTGGATTCGAACGGCCAATACGAGGCTTTCCCAACCACTTGTGACACAACACTCAATCTCTGCACCGTTCAAATGCAGCACTTCTCAACGGGAGGACTCGTGGGCGCAGTGCGAGCCGCTTCAACGGGGAGCGTTACGGTGACGAATTCCGGTGGGTCTGGCGGCGTCACAGTCGCGCCGACAACCGTGGATGTAAAAACGCCAGGCAATGGCGAGGCGGTCACTGGAGGCAAGATTAACACCATTGAGTGGACAAAGGGCGGCAATGCGACGGACGTGGATATCTACGTCTCCTACGACGACGGTGGCACCTTTACTCTGCTCAAATCTGCGCAGAACGTGAATCAGTCGTATTTGTGGCAGACACCGAATGTGAATGCGGCAAAAGCGAAAGTGCGCGCGGATATTCGCAATGGTGGCGAGGTGCTTGCTACCGACGTGTCCAACGCGTTTACCATCGTGTCTGATACGGCACAGCAAGAGGTGAGTGTGGAAACGGCGCAGGAAGCCGTTTCGGTGGGCGTCACGCTCTCAAACGGCAGTGCGGCGACGCTCTCAAAGGGAAGTCTGTTCCGCGGTGTTGAACTCTCGGGGGTCTACTATGTGGATGCGTTCGGCAAGCGGAGTGTCTTTCCGGATGAAGCGACGTTCTTCTCATACTACAATAACTTTGACAATGTCTTGATGGTGCAGGACGATCAGTTGCGCAAACTGGAGCTTGGAAAGCGCATGCGCATGAACAAAGGATCGCTCATCAAGATTCAGTCCGATCCAAAGGTGTACGAAGTGCAAGCGGATAACGGTATACGCCATGTGCCGAGCGAAACGTCTGCTACCGCGCGCTATGGAGCGCAGTGGGCAAAGCTCGTGCGAGATGTGAGCGTTGTCTTCTTCTTCGACTACACTATCGGAGCGCCTCTTACAGACTAGTGCGAGATAAATAGAAACAAGCCTCTTGTGAGAGGCTTGTTTCTTTTGGGGTCAGACCGTGAATTGTCGCTTTTTGCTAAATGTTACCGCGAATACCGACAATTCACGGTCTGACCCCATAGTTTGATGGTATACTCATGATGCTCGCACATGACATCCAACACTCTAACCTATCAGTGCACGCTGTTCAAGCGGGAATTCACGCCCCACATTTTGGGAATCGCCATGCGCGAATCGCGGTTGGTCGTTGCCTGTGTGCCAACCAAACACGCCGCCGAATCCGTTCATCGCGCGGCACAGCAATACGGACTGCGTACACAGCGCATTCATGCGAATCGGTCGCGTGTTCAGGAGAGAAGGGCGTTTGATGCCTGTGCGTTCAGAGCGCTCGATTTGCTCGTCGTGACACCACGGGTGTTTCAAAACAGCCGTATCAATCAGCCGCACGTTGTCATTTTCTCCGGCACAGCAACACCTTCTCTGGTAATGATCACCGCGAAAAGTGCCCCATCTCATATTCTCATTTTGCGAACAGAGTACGAAGAAAAAAACATGCGTGCTATCGAACGCTCGTATGGTATATGCGTGCCAAGTGTTTCATTGCACGGCTATGCCACGATGCCGCCCTATACCACTCGGCACCCTTGGACATGGTTGCGTCGTCACCGAATGCTCTCTCCGTGGCAATGGCTGTTTTGCAAAGAGGAGATTTTGACATAACGTCGTTCGTATGTGGATGAATCGCGCGTTTCACTGGGTTCTTTTTGTATTCGCTCTCGTTATATTAATGGGCGTGTGGGCTATGCGACCGCTGAAAAACGCTCCTTCGTTATCGGATACATCGAAGGACATCACGGCGACGGTCGCGCTTCCCGAGACGTTGAACGTGCTCTTCGTTGGCATCGACAGGCGCCATGGCGCGAGACGGCAACACTGCGATGCGATTCATCTATTGCATATAGACACCGCGGCCGAGACTATTGAGATTGTGAACGTTCCGCGTGGCACGCGCGTGGAATTTGATCCGCCAAAGGATTGGAAGCCGGAGACAGAGTTGCTTGAATTGGCGCGTACTCAATTGGCGACAGAAGATACTGTGGAAAAACAAGTTGAGAATCCTGATGCGGCTTTAGATGCGCCGTTTGGCGAGTCGCCAGGAGAAGCGCTGACTTTCAGCGAAGGGAAAACGCCAAACGATTCTCTTGCGGATCCGGTGTATGCTCGCGCATGGCAGATTGAGCAGTATGTTTCCAACGTGTGCAAATACTATGACTTTGAAACGTTCGTGCCGTATATTGAGCGCATCACAGGACTCAAAGCCGACTACACGGTGCGGATTGGCTTTTCCGAGACGCAGGCCATTCTACGCGTGCTCAAGTTTGATCCCGTCACAACCCTACAATTTCTGCGTCATCGCAAGACATTTCCGGGGGGCGACGTACAGCGCAGTTACAATCAAGCTATTTTTGTAAAAGATGTTTTGGTCACGCGTTCGGATCTTACGTTGCGTGTGCCAAAGCCGGCACGCGGCGCTCTGTTTCATCTTTTGCAAACAGATATGCCGTACGAGTTGGCTGAAAGGCTCTTGAAATGGTTGCAAGAGAGCGCCATCAATGGTGATGCTGCGCGCGTGACGAATCGCACCGCGCCGCCGTGGGGAAAACTTGAGGAGATGCACGTTTCCGAGGAAACGGTTGAAAGCGTGCTCGATGTGCGTTTGGAGCATCTTGCGCGTTTGCAACCGGGATTTGAAGTACAAGATGTACAGCCAGAGATTCATCGCGCTCTCATGCAATCGCTTGGTCGCGCGTTTCGTCATTTGCAGGATGGCGATGGAAAGTCCGCACGTGACACCTTGGCCCCCCTACAAGAAAGCAGGCTTTGGCTTCAAGTGGAAGATGTACAGAGTCGTCAGCGTGCCATGGTTGTTCTGGCTATATTGGATGCATGGGCGCGCATGGAAGATGGGGAAGGAATATCGGCCGGCGCCTTTGCTCGCGACATGCACGACATCCTTCTGATAGAGCCAAATGCAGAGGTGAATATCGCAGATATTGGCGCACTGTTGAGAAAGATTGACGCACTTTTCGGACGCGAGTCAATTTGACAGCGGATACGGGGTGTGCCATCGCATGTGGATAAACACTGGCGTTTTTGGGGGATTCTTTGTAAACTCGTAGCATCTTAATCATTTCATTCACGCATGTATGGCAAAAGGACTTTCAAAGTCACAGTTTGTCGCGGCGCTTTCTGAAGCCTGGGGCGTCAGCAAAAAGGAAGCGTCAGACGGTTATGACAAGTTCGTAGCGCTCGTGTACGAGCAGGTTCGAGGCAATGGCGAGTTGATGCTTCCGGGTCTTGGAAAGGTGGTAAAACAGCACCGTGCCGCGCGCATGGGACGCAATCCGGCAACGGGCGAGCAGATTTCGATTGCCGCTAAGACCGTGCTTAAGTTCCGTGTCAATAAGGCCGCCAAGGACGCCATCCTCTAAGCATCAGAATGGCGCTCTGTCGCGTTGCTATTCCAGTGCTCGACGACGTATATCTATGTACGTCTTACTCCGCGCTTCACATGGCCACGACAC
>CAYHRP010000028.1:0-8128 GCA_964359145.1 uncultured Gammaproteobacteria bacterium
GCGCTAAAACCGTTTGAAACATCTTCGGAAAATGTGAGAACGACTCTATCCACACGGCCGTTTTCGTCCGCATCCTGATAGACGGCCGTCGAAAGCGTTGGAAGAGTGGTGTCCGCAGTATAGGACGCCGCGCTTGTTGTTGGACCCGTCGAGTTGCCGGCATTGTCTACGACCGTCGCGGTAATCGTGTTGCCCGTATCGTCTTGCGAGTCAAGCGTACCGACCGTCGCCGTATATATGCCAGACGCGACAGAACCCGAAAGTGACGATGAGCCATCGTCAAACGCGCTCGCGTTGATAGTTACGCTAGCGAGCGTATCCGAGTTGTTGTCGCCGGACGCAGAATTATCCCAACGCCCCACAGCCGTGTTACCGTTTTTGAATGCGCCGGATGTCCCGCTCGCGCCCGTCACGGAAATCTTTGCCGCGGTCACCGTGGGCACTATCGTATCTACCGTTGCATTAGATGTGTCGGAATTAGAACGGTTGTTGGATGCCGTATCCGTGGCATTGACAGATACATTGACATTGGTTGTATCGATGGCTTCCGAGCCAGTAATGGTGTAGCACGCCTCCCAAATCCCATTGGAAGCCGTGCCGCCGCACGTTGTCGTGTCCGTCATCGTCGCCGTCGCCGACCCTCCCCAACCGGAAAGATTTGCCGTGACCGAGCTGATGTCGGATGAGTTTGCGGCATTCCATGTGGCCGTTATCGTATCCCCCACTTTGTATGCACCACTCGTACCGGACGCGCCGGTAATCGAGACTTGCGCATCAACGGCTTCAGGCGCGGCACCATCGGTAAAGGCAGGTGTGGTGGCAGAAGTGATTGTGACACTCGACGCCGTGTTTGTGCCGTCCGTCACCGATGTCCCCGCCGTGTACGCGAGCGACAGGTCGCCAACGTTTGTTTTCACGGTTGAAGTCGTAAAATTATAATCGCACTCATTCGCGCCCGCCGCGCCAGAATTGCACTCCACCGTTCCCTCGGATAGGCCGGCAAAATTGACCGCCGACGAGAGCGCCCAGTCCGCCGCGCCATTCGCCGCCGCCGACAGATTTTCCGTAAACACCACTGTCATCAAGTCCAGTTTGCCGTCCGTGGAAGCCGCGTCGTAGAACGTCGCCGTCTTCGCACGAGGCTTGGCGCCGTCAGAAACGTTCGTGGCCGCGAACGTTTGTATGATGTCGCCACTGCCATCGGCGAGGTAGTTCGTCGAGTCATCGCTGTTGTCGCTGTAGGCGAGTGTCGGCTGTGTTGTGTGCCCCGTCTCGTTCGCCTCGGCACTCCCAATTGAAATCACCACGTCACCGCTTTCGATGGACGCGTTCCCAGAAAGCGATCCGGCAAATCCGTTTGCGCCGCTCGCGCTCACCCATGTCAACCGCGTGCTCGCAACCGTACCAGTTAGAGAGACCGCCGCGCCAAAATCAATGATGGCTCGGTCTATTGTCCCATTACTATCGTTGTCTTGATAGGTAATGGACGATGGCGTCGCGCTGGACGCAAACAGCCAGCCCGTGTTGCCGGTGCCGTTGGTGCACCCCGTCATACAGCCGATAGAACTGCCTGTGTTATTGAGGTCGCGCACGGAGAGATAGGAAACCGTCTTTGTGCCTCCGACGGACATATCCGCCGGCGTCGCAGCTACATCCGTGCGTACCGTCAGCAGTTGTCCCGACTGTCCCGTCCATGTGAGGTTGTTAGAAATGGTGAATGTGTCGTCGTCATCAAGCGTAAGTTGATACGCCGTCGTAACATTCTTTATCAAATTGTAAAACGTGAGCGTCGCGGCTGTGCCGGCGTTGAGCGTCTGGTTTGTTCCGTCGAGCGTGACGGTGCCCGTTCGTGCCGTGAACGTGCCACCGCCGGTCATGTTGTTGCCAATAGTAATCGCGCACGAAGCGCTTGCGCATCCGGCCGCGGAGACGTCGAGCGTGCCAGAGGTGATGGTGAGACTGTTGTTGACGTCGAGCGCGGCATTGAGCGTCCACGATCCGCTTGCGTTCGCAAACTCGAGATCGTAATACGTGTTTCCCGCTTTCAGTCCCGTCACCGTCACGGCCCCTTTGTACTTAACGGCTCCGGAGTTCGTGTCATTCGTGAGAGAAACGGTCGTTTCATCTCCTTTGAGAACAAATGTGCCATCGTTTGAGAATGTCGTAGAGACCGTTATGTTGTTTCCATTGATGTCAAACGTTGCGCCCGACGCAATCGTAAGGTTCCCGACCGTCTCCGCCGCTCCTAGCGAAAATGTCGCCGCGCCATCGAGCGAAAGCGTCACGCCCGTATACGTCGTATCGGCAACCGTGTAGGGTCCGGCCGTGCCTGCATAACTCATCGTACTGCCGGAATTCAGAGTCGGAGCCGTTGGTGTTTCATCTCCGTTGATGCGCAGGGTGCCCCCACTGTTCACCGTCAGCGTTCCCACCGTCAAAACCTGCCCATCAATATCAAAAACACCTTCGTCAATAGTGAGCGTGTTGTTGCCGGCGGCGTTGAGCGTAAGACCGGTAATGAGCCGTGCTACACCACCGGTTTTATCAACGACAACGTCATTGTCCCAAATAGTAATCGTCGCCAAATCAATCGTTTGATTCGCGCCACCGGTGATCCACATATCCGAACCACCGTCGGCGCCGGCATTGGTTTCATTGGCATCAATGTCCACATTTCCTTGAACCTGAAACGGTTGTGCCGCGGTAGAAAGCTCATCGATACGACCTTGCGTGCGTGTGAAAGTGCCAACAACGACAACCGTTGTCGGATCTTCTATGTCCACGGAAAATCCTCCGGCGAGGTTAATCGTAAAATTGTAGAGCGTGACGGTTCCCGCACCGCCCTCCGAAAGGATGTTCGTGTGGTTTGTCGTATTTGTGACCGTCACGGTGCCGCTGTTGTGCGTAAACGTTGCCCCCGTCGCTTTGTTGAAATCCTGCCCGACCGTCAACGTACCCGAAGTTGATGTGAATGTTCCGCCATCAATGGCAAGTTCTTGAACGCCGTTGAGTGACATGTCGATGGATCCCGAACCACCAGTAAACGTCCCACTCGTTATTTGAAAAGAATTGGCGCCGGTTCCCGTTCCACGAAGCGTGATATTGGCGTTGCCCTGCGTGAGCGTGCCTCCATCAATCACAATTTGGTCAAGATCGGTGATGTGATAACTGGAGCTACCTAAATTCAACGTACCGGAAGTCACTTGTATTTTCGTCGCCGTCGCAATTACAAAATTAAGTGCGCCCAGCAGATTTACCGTTCCGGACGATTTGTTCACTTGCAGTGTACCTGAAAGAATGTCGTCCACGTCGGCACTCACATCCAGCGTCTGTGTCGCCGCCGCGCCAGACAAAAGCAACGTTCCACCAATAGTGTTACCGGCAGCCGCTGTGGCCGTCACATCTCCTCGCACCTCTAATGTTCCATTCACCACATCTCCGTCAACGAAGGTAAAATCGTTCGTGACAACCATGGTATTCGTTTGCAAGTCCAGGTCATATCCGCCGCCGCTCGTGTATTTCACGTCGTAAAATTCCGTACTTGAGCCAGTGTAAGTGATGTGGTTACCTCCATTGCAAGTTGAGGGGTTTGGGCAAAATACGACAAGGCCATTGTTATGTGCGAATCCGTCATTCGCTCCGGTGCCGGCCAAAGAGATGGACATGCGAATGGTCAATCCGCTCACGTGCGAAGTTGACGTTACCACTCCGCTGTATCCGGACGTAATCGACATCCCTGAAATATCAATTGCCCCCGTTCCCATGGAGGCGTTTTGCGAGCCAGTGTCAAAAAAGGCGGCATCATTGACCCCCGGGACGGTTGCGCCACCGACGCCGCCGCTCGTTGCCGACCAGTTATTCGTGTTACTCCAATCAGTGCTCGTTCCAACCCAATATCTATTCGCCGCTTCGGCAAAACTCGGAAGCGCAAAAAAACCTACGAGAAACACGGGAGCAACAAGAAGAAAGAGAGCCCGATAACTTATAATGGACACTCGCGGGATGTGTGTGGTCATAATAAACTGTAAAACTTACGCACACTATTATATCAGAACGTCTCCGGTGCGTGAACATACATAACCTACCTCCGAACGTCACTCCGAAAGAACCCTTGGTTTGAGTGCGTGTGCCAAATCAGTAAAAAAGGCTTTCAGCTCAATCACGGTGAGTGGTTTGAGCATTTTAGGCAAGGCCTCTACGCGCCGCACTTTTGCCAACTCACTTCCTAAAAACAGATCGCCAATCTTCACTCCGAATTTTACTTCAGCATCTGCTTGCATCGCTTGGAGCGTTCGGCTCTGCAACAGAAAGTAAAGGTCGACAAAATCCTTCGGATCGAACCGATCCAACAATGCCATTAATTTATTTGCGGCAATATCACGCAAGCTATCAAGATAAACGTGATGATCGGCATTGAGTACGAGTGGCTCCAGAGTGTCGAACGGATACTGCGAAAACTCCAGCTTGAGCTCGCCATCAGGCAGTTCGAAAAAAAACAGGTGACGGTCATGAAGCCTGTCCGAGCGCACCTCTTGAGCTCCAATCGCTTGCTTGATCTTTTGAACCGTCTTCGACACATCCGCAAGCGGCACGGAGTTCGGCGTGAAAAAGTCCAGATCATCCGAAACACGGTGTTGCAAAAAAAAGGCCGAGAGCGCCGTTCCTCCGCTTAGGTAAAACCTCCGAAGCGCTGGGTCATCTCCAACGAGAGAAAGCGCCGTCTTTTGCGTGTGCGTCAAAATGGCTTGTTCCATACAAGAAGTTCGAGGAAAGCTCGGCGATCCTCCGGGATGCGAAGTTGGGGAAGGTAGGCAGCCAATTCCTCACGGTCAAGCAATTGCCCGTCCGTGCCATAGAGAATCATGCGCTCCAGTTTCCATACCGGATCCGCCTGTGCCTGCCGCTTTGCGTCTTTTTTGAAATAATCCCAAAACATATCTTTCAAGAGTACCAAAGCACTCGCTAATAATCTACACCATTCCACATGGGAACGCCGGAGCAGAAGCTCCTCTAGTAACGATACGTTTTGAAGTAATCGTCGCCCGTTCCTTCCGCGCCATCTTCACCTTCCGTCCACAGCCTATAGGTTCGAGTTTGACTTGAATGCACTTTGATTGGATTTTCAAACGTATCGTTGACGGGAAGATTGTTCTGCAGCACTATCCATCCTTCAAAAATGCCTTGCGTTGGGTTTTCGGTTATCGGTTCTTCCAAAAGATAGGTACTGAAGCCTTCGGCGACGGCATCAAAAGCAAACTCGGTAAGCGATCCGTCCAGACCAGAAAACGCTGACGCCTCATCTGCGGGAATCGCGTCGTCGCGATCATCCACAATCGAAAGCGTATCCCTTGTACAGCCGGCGCCAAGAAGTATCAGCACGAACACACCCCCACAGAACAACATCAAACTAGGAAACATCAAAAATGACCGACCCATACGTCATAGATTGAAAAATTACGAAAAAAGTATACCATATTGCGCAACACATGGTCCATGGTCCCCGATACATCCACATTCACCTTTACCTCATTCGCCTTTTCACCAAAGAATGGGCGTGTTGTTTTACGCTATCGGCTAGATGATCTTGAGTTTCACGAACAGCTGGTGTTGTCTATGGAAGGCGTCGAGATGTCGGCAGTTGATTTAGAGGCATTTGACAGCGCGCTTTTTGCTCTCCACTTGGCAGGCGGCATAAGTTATTGGAAGGCGCGTTGTCCGAAGAACATCCTTGTTGAAACAGGAACGCTTTCAAAAGAGCAAGCCGTTTTTTGGAACGATTTTTATACAAAGGGGCTTGGAGAATTTTTTTACAAGAATGAGATTGATTTTCGCGGGTTGGTTCAATTTCCGTTTCAGAGTAAAACATCGAAAATCGAGCATCGAGAAGCCTCTCTCCGCACATCTCGCCCCGCGCGTCCGCTCGTACCAATCGGCGGGGGCAAAGATTCCATTGTGACGGCCGAGCTCTTGAAAGCCGCCAACATTCCCGTAACAGCGTTCGTCACAAAGCGCGCCGCGCCGATAGATTCCGCTATTGCCACCATGAACATCCCGTCGCTCACGGTCGAGCGCGAATTGGATCCGCAATTGTTTGAACTCAACAAGGATTCAAAAACGCTCAACGGACATGTGCCGATTACCGGATACCTTCACTTCGTTGCGCTTCTCACGGCCATTTTGCACAGACACACGGATATCGTATGGTCGCTTGAACGCAGCGCCAGCGAAGGCAATGTCGAGTACCTCGGCGAGATGATAAATCATCAGTACTCCAAGTCGCTCGAATTTGAGCGCGCATTTCAGGAGTACGTAGGGCACAACATCACATCGTCGATTCGATCGTTCAGTCTTCTGCGTCCATTCAATGAACTGCGCATCGTGCAAGAATTTGCACGGCATCCGATGTATTTCAAAAGTTTCTCAAGCTGTAATCGCAACTTCACCATCACCAAGACCGTGCGTCATCGTAATGTTTTTTGGTGTGGCGCGTGTGACAAATGCGCGTTTGTGTTCGTGGCTCTCTGCGCCTTTTTACCGCACAAGGACGTCGTCACCATCTTTGGCGTTGATGTGTTTGCTTCTCATTCACTGTTGTCAACATTCAAACGGCTCCTTAACGTAGAAGGTCATAAACCGTTTGAGTGTGTGGGAACGGCCGATGAAACCACGGCGGCCATGGAGCTTGCGCACCGCCGAGGTGACGCGGAAGAAACGCTCTGGATGCAGTACTATGTGAATGAGGTGCGCTCTTCGCGCGACACAGACATGCTTATTGAGCGCGCGCTCTCCGTATCAAACGATCATGAAATTCCGCCTGAATATGCTCGCATCCTTCCGCAATAAATCCGTTGTCCTCGTCGGATTTGAAAAAACAAATCGCGCTTTTTTTGAGCGACTCAAAACCGTTGAGGGCGTGCGCATAGGAATCGCAGACAAGAACCCGAATACACAAGTGCCCTCGAGCGTGTCGACACATCTGGGCGACGCGTATCTTTCACGCCTAGGCGAGTACGATGTGATTGTGCGCTCGCCTGGCGTACGCTACTTTCCCGAGCTCGTCCTCCTTCAAGACCGCGTGACAACCGCCACACAGCTCTTTTTTGAGCAGGTTCGCGCCACATCGAAAGCAAAGATCATTGCCGTAACGGGTACGAAAGGAAAGTCAACGACGACGACGCTGATACACAACATGCTCGAAGAGGCGGGTAAGCGTTCGTTTTTGGTTGGCAACATTGGCCGTCAAGATTGGGATGTTGTCGATCGCGTAACCGACAACACGTTTATTGTGTACGAAATGTCGAGCTATATGTTGCAGGACTTTACACAGCGGCCGGACATAGCCGTCATGCTCAACGTGCACCTTTCGCATATTGATTGGCACGGGACGTACGAGGCGTACGTGAAAGCGAAGGGGCAAATCACCGCTTTCCAAACGCCGGACGACACGTTCATTTTCAACGCTATCGTTCCGTAACTGACGCAAATAGCCGAGCGAACACAGGCGCGCGCCGTCCCTTTCAAGCACATGCAAACCCTGCATCACGACGAGGAATGGTTCTACGACGGAAGCCGTGAACTATTCCAAACGCGCGACGTACGCATCCCCGGGCGCCACAATCGCGACAATGTGCTTGCGGTTTTGACAGTTGCCAAAGAGCTCGGCATTGATACGTCACACGTGCACGAAGTAATAAAAACGTTTGAGGGTCTTCCACATCGCTTGGAGTGCGTTGGAACATTCAAGGGCATAGAATTCTACGACGACGCCGTTGCCTCCAGTCCGGATCCCACGATGGCCGCCATTTTGACATTCGGCAAACACATCGGCTCAATTATTTTAGGCGGCAAAAATTCCGGCTTTGAGTTTGGAACGCTCGCGCACACGATTGTGGCCGTTGGCATCCCAACGATTGTGTCACTCCCCGGAGCGCGCGCAGAAATAAATGGCGCGCTGGCTCACGCAGACTATCGCGGAAAGATCGTTGAAGTCTCCTCCATGAAAGAAGCCGTTGAAGCGTGCTACCGCGAGACACCGAAAGGCACGATAGCTCTCCTATCAACCGCTACGCAAAGTTATGACATGTTCAAGAACTTTGAACAACAAGGTGACGCGTTTAAACGCGAGGTT
>CAYHRP010000029.1:0-8080 GCA_964359145.1 uncultured Gammaproteobacteria bacterium
GGGGCTGGTGTTAAACATTTTTTTTCTTAAAAAAAACTTTTTTACCACCCCCTGACCCCATATGCCAGCCCATGTTCACGCTCAAAAAACAATCCGAAATATCTAAAGCGCGAAGAGGGCAACTGCATACGACGCATGGCATGATTGAGACCCCGTGTTTTATGCCGATTGCCACAAAGGGCGCCGTACGGTCGTTGTCGTCGGGTGATCTTGACCGTCTCGGCGTTCAGATCGTGCTTGCAAACACGTATCACCTCCTGTGCCGTCCGGGACTTGAGGCTATGCGCGAACGCGGTGGTTTGCATCGATGGATGCGGTGGGATCGCCCGATGCTCACCGATAGTGGTGGTTATCAAGTGTTTAGTTTGGCAAAGCGTAGTCGCGCAACAGAAAATGGCGTGACGTTTCAGTCGCACATTGACGGCGCGCGCATCGAGCTCACGCCCGAGCGTTCAATTGCCATGCAACAAGTCATTGGTTCGGATATCATGATGCAAATGGATGTCGTCCTGTCGCCGGACGCTGATGCAAATGTTGTGCGCGGCGCGATGGAACAATCTGTACGCTGGGCAAAACGGTGCAAAGTATATCTCGATAGTCATCGCGGCGATTCCGTTACGCAAAATCAAAAACTGTTTGGCATCGTGCAGGGCGGTGTGGATGAGGCGCTTCGGCAGGAATCTGTTGACGGTCTTATCAAGATGGACTTGGACGGTTACGCCATCGGCGGTCTTTCGGTTGGGCAGTCGCGCGGGGATAATTTTCGTGTGGCGGCATTTGTTGCCAATAAATTGCCACTGAATAAGCCGCGCTATTTTATGGGTGGCGGCATGCCCGAGGAGATTGTCGCGTACGTCAAAATGGGCATTGATATGTTCGATTGCGTCATCCCCACTCGCCACGCTCGCCATGGGAGCTTGTTTGTATTCTTGGATAGGCCAATGGACAGTTATAGAGATGTCATTGCGAGTTCTACGAAGCAATCTCACCAAAGTCTTATTGATGATTTTTTCTACCAGACCCTAAACATTACCAACGCAGAACACGCCGCCGCCGATATTCCAGTTGATTCCACGTGTGATTGCACACTTTGCACGAAATTTATGCGGTCATATTTGCATCATTTGTTCGACATGAACGAGATTTTGGGGATGCGATTGGCCACCGAACATAACGTGCGGTTTTATATGCGACTGATGGATGGACTTCGCGATGCTATTGAAAACAGTCAGATTTAGCCATTTTTGCACATAACTGCCAACCGGGACTTGACAAAGTTCCCGGTTTGTGATATACATTTTTCAGAATCCTCCGTCAAGCGTAAATCCCTCCCCCATTGCTAATGGGAGAGGGATAGGAGGAGCAACACCCAGGTCAGGGTGTTGAACGCGCGAGGTGGCCACGCCTCGCCCGCTCTCATGGAGAGAGTGGTTGCAGTAGGACCCAAGGGGTTCGAACTGCGAAAGCATGCACTTTCGAGTGCGTGCATCTCCAAGACCAAGCAAGAGTGGCTTCTTGTTTGGTCGGGCATCGATGGGGGGTGATAAACCCCAGGACTCTTTTCCCGGGTAGCAACCGGGAGAAGCATCGATTGCGAGCATGTGACAAGCACAGGCTCGCGGCAGAGAGAGGTGGACGGACAATCCCACACTCTGCGGCCTATCATGGTCAACGCTCGCGTGGCGCTGAACAGGCGCCCGCGAAAAAAAGATGCGAAAGCATCTTGGCGAAGGCCAAATCTCGCGCGGAGCGGCCGATCCCCCTCCTCCCTCCGCGCGTGAGCATCCCCACCAGCAGACTCTGGTGGGGGACCGTCAGCCCCCCACCGGCGTCCTGTTGGTGGGGGTGCTTCTTTTTTTGCTATACTAGCACTATGTCCCAACCACTCATTATACAAGCGACGAAGCGCCTCGTGATTGATGTCATCGTGGGCGTGGTTGGATTTCCGCTGTGGTGGTACACACGCGGACTTGTGCGGTTTGCTCGCTTTGTTTGGCAAACGCTTGCCGACTATCAAGCGACGCTCGGCATTGTCGTGTGGGTCAAAAACATCTTCGTTCCGATGTACGGCAGTTACGACATTCCTGGGCGCATTATTAGTTTCTTTATGCGCCTTGCCATGATTCTCTTTCGCGGCATCGCGCTCATCATACTGTTCCTCATCGCTCTTGCCGTTGTTATTGTGTACCTCGGGCTTCCGATTCTCGTAATGCTGATGATCCTTTACCACGCCCTCGGCGGCCTTCTATGACAGATGAGCCAAAACAACCGCTTTCCGAGGCCGAGCTCATCGGTTCTATGCCTATTGTGGCCGCTTCGGCAGAGCGTCCGTTTGATTTTGGAGCGCAGTTTGATGGCACGTTCTACGTTTGGGACCGTCGCTTGGACGGCGCGTCCATTCGTCTTGAAAAAACATCGCGACAGCTTGAACGCGGACTTTCTATTCTCATTTTAGCCGCGACCATTCTTATTCTCGTGTGGTTTTTCGCAAACACTTTGCTGTTTTATCCAAGCGGAACGCTTCTTGCACTGAATTTTTGGACGGAGCCGTCGTACGCGCAGTTGCCATTTTGGATTGGTCTTGCGCTTATTCTGTTGCTCATCTATCGCCGCGCTCGCGCAAAACGTGCCCCCAAGGAGACGGGCGATTACATTAAGCGCACGGTGACAACACAACAAACCGCGTGGGAAACGGCGGCGCATCTTGGCGGAGACGCGCGCGTATTTATTCCTGACCGATGTGCGCCAGAGACGCTCGAGGCGCTTGAAGACGCTTCAAACCTTGCCGCGCAATTCAAACATGGATCCCTAGGTGTGTTTCACGTGTTTGCCGGTTCGCTTAGCCAGCGAAGCGTTGGTCATGCGTTTGCGCGGCTCGGGATCACGTTTGAGCAGATGAAAGATCCTCTTGCCCGCAAAATGCGCGAACAGCCCGCGGCAGGATCCGCGGCTGTGATAGTGGACCCAACAGGGCAACAGGCTATATTGGGCGCCATGCTTCACACACTGTTGCATGGGCGTACGGTTGTCAGTCCTGTGGATTTGTTCGTGAGCGCATATCGAAGCAGCGCCTTTTTGCAGGAACTCTTTTACGACATGGGCGTGGAGGACGAAGCTATGGAAGGCGTGCTCGGTTGGTTGCAAACGCGGGAGATTTTGCGCGCGCGTTGGCAGGAATTTCGCAAAGCCGGCGGCTTGAAGCCAAAGAAAAACATGAACCGCGCCATGACGGCGGTGGCAACGCCGATGCTCGACAGAGTGAGCGAGGACGTAACATCCGCGGCGGCGCGCGGCGGCGTATCACTGCTGATTGGGAGGCAGGCGGAGATGGATCGCGTTTTGCGCGTATTTGAAGGTGGTCTTCGCAGTGTGGTGTTGGTGGGACCGCCGGGCGTTGGCAAGCAGGCTATCGTCAACGGTATCGCCGAGCTCATGGTCAAAGAACACGTGCCGGACATGCTCAAGGACAGGCGACTCGTGCGTTTGGATGTCGGGCGCTTGGTAGCTGGCGCCACGCCTGCGCAAGCCGAGGAGCGTCTGCTTTTAGCGTTGAGTGAAGTGGCGCGCTCGCGCAACATCGCGCTTGCTATTCCAAACATTGACGACATGGTTGGCATCTCGGCGGGAAGCGCGCAGAGTCTAGATCTGTCGTCGCTCTTGGCGACCGAAATGGAGAAGGGGTACTTTGTGGCGATAGCAACCGCGACACCGCAAGCATATCGCGGCGCGATTGAGGGTACGGCGCTTGGCAATGTACTTACAAAAGTGGATATAGACGAGCCAAACAAGGCCGACGCGATTCAAGTGCTTGCCGGTAACGTCGGCGGTGCAGAAGGGCAAAATCAAGTCGTGTTTTCGTATGCGGCGCTTGAGGCGTGTGTGGATTTGACGGCGCGATACATCCATGATCAGTATTTGCCAGAAAAAGCTCTGCGCGTTTTGGACGAAGTGGCGCTGTACACAAAACAGCAAAAGGGCGTTGGGGCGATTGTCGGGCGCGAGGAGGTGGCGCACGTTGTGTCCGGTATCGCCAAGGTGCCGCTCACGGCGGTAACGTCGGACGAAAAGGAGAAACTGCTCAACTTGGAAGAGCACATGCACAAGCGCATGATTGGACAGGATGAGGCGGTGAATATGGTGGCGTCGGCCTTGCGTCGCGCGCGCGCCGCACTGCGCTCCGGCAAGCGTCCGATTGCCAACTTCCTGTTTATGGGACCGACGGGCGTTGGAAAAACGGAGCTCGCCAAAACAATTGCCGAGAGCTACTTTGGCAACGAGAACGCCATGATTCGTCTTGATATGTCGGAGTATCAGGATGCGGGAAGCATCAATCGCATGCTCGGCGTTCCCGGCTCGGGACAGGGTGGCGTGTTCACTGAAGCGGTGCGTCAAGCGCCATTTAGCCTCGTACTGTTGGACGAGCTCGAAAAGGCGCATACCGACATTTTGAATCTCTATTTGCAAGTGTTCGACGATGGTCGGCTCACTGATGCCGTCGGACGCACGATTGATTTTACGCAAACGATTATCGTGGCGACGTCGAATGTTGGCGCGCGGTACATCCAAGATGAGATTCGCAAAGGAACGTCGATGGATCACATCAAGACGGTGCTTATCGAAGAGGAGCTGGCTAAAGAGTATCGACCGGAGTTTTTGAATCGCTTTGACGGCATCGTCGTATTCAAACCGCTTACGCCGGACAATGTTACGGCAATTGCTAGGCTGATGCTCGCGCGTGTGGTTGCCACCATGGAGGAAAAAGGTATGGCGCTTACGGTGACGGACGCGGCGCTCAAGGAACTCTCGGTTGCTGGATATGACCCGCAGTTTGGCGCGCGGCCTTTGCGGCGTGTTATTCAAGAGCGCGTGGAAGACCCTTTGGCGACGCTCTTGTTGGAAGGGCGCGCAAAACGCCGCGACACGATCGTGCTCGATGCGGGAGGTGATCTGCGCGTGCAAGCGGCGCCGGAGTTATGATTGAGCTTGCGGCAGGCATTGGTGCGTTTCTTCTGTCGGTGGCGTTGTCTCCGGTTGTAGCACGTTTGGCGGATCAATGGGGCTTCGTTGACGAGCCTCGCGAACATCGCAAAGTGCATAAAAAGCCGATGCCGCTTTTGGGGGGCGTGGCGATTTTTTTGAGCATAGCTCTTGTGGCGGCCGTTGTGCTTTTGCGCACGGACGCGCTCACGCTCGGCGAAGTGTCGACAACGCACTATCTTGGTCTGTTTGGCGGAGCGCTGATTCTTGTCATCGGCGGCAGTATCGACGATCGCTTCCATTTGAAACCGGCGTATCAATTTGTCGCGCCAGTTTTGGCGATTCTCGTGGCAATTTTGGGTGGTCTTGGCATCGAAAAAGTGACCAACCCGTTTGGCGGCACTCTACTTTTGTCGTCGGAAACGCTCGATTGGTTCAGTTATATTCTTGTCTTTTTGTGGATGCTCGGCATGATTTTCACAATCAAACTTTTGGACGGTTTGGACGGTTTGGCGACGGGTGTTGGATCCATTGGCGTTTTGATGGTGCTCTTGCTGTCTGCGTCGGCGGCATTTTTTCAACCGGACATGGTGCTATTGTCGAGTATCATTTTAGGTGCGCTCCTTGGATTTTTGGTGTGGAATCGCCATCCGGCCGCGCAGTTTTTAGGCGAGAGCGGTTCGTTGCTCATTGGTTTTATGCTCGGTGCGCTCGCCATTCTCTCGGGCGGAAAAATCGCAACACTGCTTTTGGTGATGGGTGTGCCAATCTTGGACGTGCTTTGGGTGATGGCGCGGCGTTTGTTGAGCGGCCGCGGGGTTGCGCGAGCGGACCGAGAGCACCTGCATCACCGGCTATTTGATCTTGGTCTTTCGCAAAATTGTGTGGTGGCGCTTTATGTTATTGTCGCGTTCGGATTTGGGGCGCTCACGCTCGTACTATCAAGTTTTGCAAAATTGATCGCTTTGAGTTTGCTTGCTCTTGCGATGTTCATTGGGGTGTTTGTTCTTGTTTTCTTGGATAAGAAGAAAGCTAGATGATATGTGCCGTTGGTTTCTTTGGATATTGGGAATTCTTGTGCTGGGCGCCGGATGTATTGGTCAAGGAGAGACAACGACGGTTGCCGTGCCGTTGACAGGCGCCATGCGTGTGGAAGTTGTGCGCACACAAGAGGCGATGAGACGCGGACTTTCGTATCGCGATACGATTGGGGACGGGATGCTATTCTGCTTTCCGGAGTCAGCGCCGCAGTTTTTTTGGATGGTTGAAATGCGCGTCCCGTTGGACGCGGTGTGGGTGAATGACGGCCGTGTCACGTCAACACAGCGCAACATTCCCATTCGTGACGAGATGGGGCAATGGACACGGTTTGCAAGCGGTGAACCCGTTGATGCACTACTTGAACTCTCCGCAGGCGCTCTTGCGGAGGAGCCGCTTCTAGACGGCGCCGCCATTCCCGATGTGCCGCGCGCGTGCCGATAACGAAAATCTCCGCATTACGCGGAGATCTTTTCGATGAGCACTTTTGTGTACGGTTGACGATGGCCGACATTGCGGCGATAGCGCGATTTGGACTTGAATTTAATCACGCTTATTTTCTTTTCGCGGCCCTGCTCCATGATCTTTCCAATAACTTTGACGCCGCTCACCGTTGGTGTGCCAACTTTGGTTTCTTTTCCTTCATCGTCCGAGACGAGGAGCGCGTCAAATTCGACGGTCTCGCCTTCGGCTTTGTCGATTTTTTCCGTGGAGAAATAGCGTCCTTCTTCCACGACATACTGCTTGCCTCCTGTTTCAATAATAGCGAACATACTCATTTGTTTGGCCCGGAACCGGCGGAAACCGCGGTCTCGCAAGGCTGAATAATGGAAGGAGAATAACACGGCTCCGCGGCCGCGTCAATGCTTGGCATGCTTGGGGTCAGACCGTGAATTGTCGGTTGCAACCGACAATTCACGGTCTGACCCCAAAAACACCGCCTTTCCGAAGGAGCGGAAGGCGGCGTTTCATCAGGGGGAAAGGAGTGAATTCAGTTGGGCGAGAAACGCCTCGTAACGATGCAGCTCCTCTTGATCGGCAGTTGAGAGGGCGGCATCTCTCTTCTGCGCTTCCAGCCGTTCGTAAGCATCTAGAAGCTCACGGTAGCGCTGTTCAGCGGCACGCAATGCGTCCGTGAGCTCGCCGTGACACCGCTCATTGTCCGCAATTCCGGCGGCGTGATTCGCTTGCGCGGACTGTGCGGACGCAAGTTCACCTTCCGCTTGAGCGAGTTGTGCTGTCAATGCATCTACTTGCTCTTGCGCTCGCTCCACGCGAGTGATGATCGGAGCCCAGTTAGCACGTTGATCATCAAGCTCGTGGCCAGTGATCTTCATGGCGTCCTTGCGGCCGCTGATGTCACGATCCAAGGTTGCCAACTCGGTCTCATGACTCGTGAGCTGGTCTTGGATGCCTCGGGTTGATTTCACTCTTTCTTTCAGAGCATCGCGCCGCCCGATAAGCAGCTGAAGACGCTCGGCAGGGTCAGTCGGCAGAGCAACAGTATCTTCATCCGCCACGGTGTCGTCTACGGAGGCGGCGTCCGGTTCGGCGGCAGTTACAATTGTGTCCTCTAGGGCACGTACGCGCAGACGAAGCGCTTCTTCATCGCGATCAGCCCACGTGGCATTGCTGTGGAAATAATCGCGCAGTTGCTGAAGACGTTCAAGGTCAATGAGAATACCGTACGCTTCTGAAGCAAGAGCGATGCCCAAGTCTTGCAGGCATCGCGTGTATGCGTCCGCCTTTGGGCGGTCGCCGTGCAGTTCGTGCCGGCCGCTTACGCCGGCAATCCAATGCTTCAATGCCGTATTGTTTGCAAAGACGGGAACACCGCCCTTTGCTTTGCGCCCCAAACGATCGAGCGCCTTCCAAACTCGTTCAACACCTTCGGGCTGTTTGCCCAAGTTATATCTGTTCGAAGCAGCAGACATGACACAGAGTTTGTAGCAAAAAAAAACACTCCTTGTCAAGGGGTCGTTGGACTATTGCTTGGGGTCAGGTCGTGAATTTAGAGTTTTTTGTTTTAAAAAATTAATTTACGAACAGACCCCCAAGAAAAAAA
>CAYHRP010000030.1:0-7910 GCA_964359145.1 uncultured Gammaproteobacteria bacterium
ATGTGGCTTCTTCCGGAGTGTACGCGCCTTTCCCGCTCTTTTCCGTTGATGCGCTCGGAGCGATTGTGATGCTCATCATCGGCGGTGTGGGACTCGTCGTTACCGTCTATTCCGTTGCGTATCTTCGCCGTGAAACTGCCAAAGGGATTATCGGACTCGCACGCACGAGACAATTTTTTACTTTGCTCAATCTATTTCTGGCGGCAATGTTTTTGGCCGTGACCACAAGCAACCCGATTGTTACATGGATTGGCATTGAGGCGACCACTCTCTCCACGGCATTTTTGATCAGTTTTTACAACAAGCCTTCTGCCATAGAGGGCGCATGGAAGTATCTCATGATCAATTCCGTTGGCCTCCTCTTGGGATTTTTTGGAACGCTTCTGTATCTCACCTCTTTGAACACGGCTCCCGAACACACATTCATCACATGGGGCAGTTTGCTTGCACAGGCTACGAGTTTGGATCCATTCATTGCAAAAATGGCATTCGTTTTTGTTTTTATCGGCTATGGTGTGAAGGCGGGATTTGCTCCCATGCACACTTGGCTTCCGGACGCGCATAGCAAAGCTCCGGCGCCAATCAGTGCGCTCCTCTCTGGTGTTTTGTTGAATGTGGCGTTTTTTACCATTCTCAAATTCAAAATGATCACCGATGTCTCTGTGGGAGAGGAGTTTACTTCCGCCATTTTTGTTGTTTTCGGATTGCTGTCTGTCGGTATTGCGGCAATGATTATATTTGTTCAGAGAAGTTATAAACGGTTGCTTGCCTATTCCAGCATTGAGAACATGGGAATCATGGCGCTCGGCTTTGGTTTTGGCGGTATCGGAGCCTTTGCGGCCGTTCTCCATATGTTGTATCACTCGATCATCAAATCAGCTCTGTTCTTGCTTTCCGGGAATATGCTTCTTGCCTATAGTTCATCGAAAATCAAAAACGTGAAGGGCGCGATGTCTGTAATCCCTCAAACGAGCGTTCTTTTTCTTGTGGGCATTTTTGCCGTAGCTGGTGTTCCGCCGTTTGGGATTTTTCTGACGAAACTACTGATGCTGTCTTCCGGAATTGAGTCGTATCTTGTTGTGAGCGCCGTGGCGCTGTTGTTATTTGCGATCGTTTTTATGGGGCTATTCAAACACACGAGCGCCATGTTGTTTGGAAAAAAACCCGAGGATGTGAAAAAGGAAAAGGAAAGCGCATGGCTTGTATTTCCTCCGTTGGCTCTTCTGGCATGTGCCCTCTATTTGAGCATTCATACTCCCGATATATTGCGCGTTCTCATTGAGCGGGCGGCCATCTTATATTGATTATATGAATAAGAAAGCAATGAAACAATTTATCCCAAAGAACGCCACCGTTGAATGGCAGGGGAATGTGGCTGTATTCCGTATGGCTGTTTCGGATGTACTGGAACTCGTTCGAACATGGTGCAACGATGAAGGCCTGTCTATGAAAATGATAACGGCGACGGACGAAAGAGAAGTGTCGGGCTGTTTTAAGATTTGGTATCTCTTTGGCGTTCCAAAGGAACACGTCTTTCTTGCGCCCTATGTGGAGGTGCACGATACAACGGAATTTCCGTCTGTTGCTCTCTTTTGTCCGGAAGCCTTAAATTATGAGCGTAAAATCCAGACGTTCTTTGGTTTGACTCCTGTGGGAATTCCCGATGCACGGCCGCTCATTCTTCACGAAAATTGGCCGGCGGACATCTTTCCGTTGCGTAAAGACGTTGATGTATCTACACGGCCGGTGATAGCAAAGGGTTTTTACCAGTTCAATCGTGTGGAAGGTGAAGGAGTGTATGAAATTCCCGTTGGCCCGATTCATGCCGGCATTATTGAGCCCGGGCATTTTCGCTTTAGTGTTGCAGGGGAAACCATCATGTTTTTGGAACCGCGTCTTGGGTTTACGCATAAAGGAAGCGAAAAATTGTTTGAACAGATGTCGCTTCAGGAGATGGTGCGTCTTTCGGAAAAGATTTCCGGCGATAGCTCGTTTAGTCACTCACTGGCTTTCTGCCAGGCCGTGGAACGGCTTGATGAGATGGCGGTGCCGGAGCGGGCAGAATATCTGCGCGTTTTATATGCCGAACTGGAACGCATCGCAAATCATTTGGGCGATATAGGAGCGATCATGCTTGACACTGGCTTTAATTTCGGCGGCGCGCAAGGTGCAAGATTGCGTGAGACGATTCTGCGCATCAACGAACGATTGACGGGCAGCAGATTCTTGCGTGGCGTGAACGACATTGGTGGAGTCAAACAAGACATCAGCAAAAAGGATTTGAAAACTCTGTCTCGCAATCTTGATGTGTTGGCAAAAGATTTTTCCGAGGTCATCGCTATTGCGGGAAACCGTTTGTCGCTTGTCAATCGTCTGCAAGACACCGGAACATTGACGTACGCCATGGCAAAGGATTATGGCGTGACGGGAGTTGCGGCAAAAGCGGTAGGTTTGGAGCGGGATGCGCGCGTCGACATGCCCTATGCGGCCTATGGCCCTTTGGGCATCTCGGAGATTGCCACAGAAGAAAGCGGTGATGTGTACGCCAGATTTCAGGTGCGCGTCAAAGAGGTGACGGCGAGCATACGGATCATAAAACAGGTGATACGCAAAATCCCCGAAGGACCTATTCGTATTGTGTCGAGCGCCGTGATGCATAGGAAAAGTTCTTATGCGATAAGTGTGGTGGAAGGATGGCGAGGTGAGATTGTATATTTTTTGACGACAGACTCTGATGGGAACATCGCACGAGTCGCACCACGAGATCCTTCATTCTTGAACTGGGTCGTTCTCGGAGAAGTCGGCGTGAATAATGTGGTGCCGGATTTTCCGCTTATCAACAAGAGTTTTAATTTGTCGTACAGCGGCAATGATGTGTAGCACATGGACGTTGCGAGACGTTTGTGGTTATATGATACGATTCGCTGGCAATCTTCGGGCTGTAGCTTAGTAGGTAGAGCGCCAGGCTGGGGGTCTGGAGGTCGCAGGTTCGAGCCCTGTCAGCCCGACCAGTGAGAAGATTATCATGGGCTTGTAGCTCAGTTGGTAGAGCGCCGCATTCGCATTGCGGAGGTCGGGGGTTCGACTCCCCCCAAGTCCACCAAGGGCATATAGCTCAGCTGGTTAGAGCGCTGCGTTCACATCGCAGAGGTCCGTGGTTCAAGTCCACGTATGCCCACCATACAAAATCTCCGGCGTTTTTTGCCGGAGATTTTGCATTAGGCGGAACTTGAACATGCAGGAGAGCGTTTGTATGTGAAAAAGGAAAAATATTGTGACGTACATCGCAATGATCAAGTGTATAATATGTTGAGAATTCATCTCTATGCAAAGAACCGTTCTCAATACGCTTATCCCTCAAGCTCTGCGACGTATCCCGCAAGGGGCGTTGATCACCCTCATTGCGGTCAATATTGCTATTCCGGCGATCGGCCTTATCATGTTCCATTGGGACGCGGCAACCCTCTTGTTTATCTATTGGGGAGAAAACATCATCGTCATGTTCTATACGCTCTTGCGTCTCGCGTTCTCCAAGCGTGCCGCCGACATTCTTGTGAACGGCCGGCGTCTCCCTCTGTCGATAGCGGCCTCCAAAATTTTCGGCTTGGGATTTTTCTCTGTCCATTTCGGCATCTTTTCTCTTGTCCATCTTGGATTTCTTGTCATGCTCTTTGCCACTGAACCATTTTCCGATTATCTACACGCAATCTTGATTGGTACGCCGCTCTTGTTTGTGAGTCACGGTGTGTCATTTGTGCAAAATTATTGGTTCCATGAACGTCAAATAGTGCCTGCAAATCAGCTCATGCTAAAACCATACGCACGTGTTGCACCGATTCATGTCGCGATTGTGTTTGGCGGGTTTTTGATTAATTGGATAGATGCGCCTTTGGCTGGGGTCATTATTCTTTCTCTTGCCAAGCTGACATTCGATGTAATCCTTCACGCAAAGTCACACACGGTATCGTGAATGCGTACGAGCAGAGAAAACAGCGACAAAAGCCGCTGTTTTTTGCATGTTCTCTGCAGGCAGATTAGACGCCGCAACCGCCACCGCCTTGCGTTGGCACGGGCGCGGTTTTTTGCAGGAGCGCCTTGTAGCCCGCGCCGCTTGAGTACTCGGCGCCAAGCGCGACTTGTGAGGGAACAGTCTCCCACGGAGTCCCTTGACTCTCAAAGAAATTGGCAATGGTAAGGTACGTTTCGGGGAACCAGTACGCGTTCACGGCGAGCGCGGCATCGAACATCGCTTGCTCGCTTACGTTTTGCGACGCCATTAATTCCAACAGCCCAAGCATTGCCATGCCGTGATTGCAGTCGGGAAAGTACGTTGCGTTGCCACAGCAAGGACGATAGATACCCTTGGAGACACGTTCTACGCGCGCCTGCTGTTCGGAGGTAAGCGTCATGAAAGGATGCGCGCTGAAATGATCCATAGAGTTGCCGACCGAAAGCGACCAGCCCGCCGTAGAGGCAAAGCGACTTGGATCGTTGCCGGACGCTTCACCGCTTATGGGACCTTCCGTTAGAATCGCGTTCGTTTGACCGAGACCGAGCGCCCAGAGCAAATTTAAGAGCATGGGTGCATTCTCTTTTGTGATGGTGAGCGCTCCGTTGTCGGTGCGTGTCAAGAGCGCGTTCATCTCGGGGGTCATGCCGCCGCGCGACGCGTACACGCTTGTAAACTTTGCCTGATCGATGACGCCGGAAGCGATCATCTGCGCGCCAAGATCGCCCCAAACGACCGGAAGCGTGACACCGTCAGACGGCAGGACGCGCTCCGTGATGTCGCTGATGTCACTTAGCGTGGTCTGCGGTAGTGCGATGGGCGTTGTGCTTTGCGCGTTTTGCGTGAAACTTGTCGAGCGCATGGCAGGAACGACAAGCGTCCACACTACGGAAAACAGCACAAAGCCGGAGAGCACGCCGCGCCAAAATTCGCCCGTGTCGCGTCCGGTCCATGAGCGCCATGAAGAAGATTGAGGTGCTTGATTCATAGAGTTGATGTTAGATATTTTTACAGCACGCCGCGATGCGCTCCACGAAGCGGCGCATGCCCGGGCGTGTGCGATACGCAAGAGTAAGCAGAGCGGCCATCCATGCAACGGCGGTCAACACGAGAGGCGGTACGAAGTCCGTGTGCCATCCGTTCAAAACGACAAGCGTCAAGATGATGGTGGTGAAGAAGTACGGCAGTTGTATGACCGCCATGATTTCTGGCGCGCGTTCTTTGAGCTTGAAGAACAGTCCGAGCGACGACTGTCCCATGAGGATAGCAAGCACTAAAGGTGCGTGCACGAATTGGAGCGCGGTGAGGGCAAGACCGACGGTCCACGTTGCGACCGTCGCCAGGCAATACGCGCAGGGAAACGGTTTGTCGCGCCGCGCTTTTACGATGAGGAAGATCGCATACCACGCGGCGATCGCGATGAGTGTCAGAAGGAGGATGTTCATATGAGGATTTGCATGAGAGCGGCCGCGACCATGAGCAGACCAAACGATACGGCCATGCCTTGATACGGCAGTGGGCGTGTTTGTCGCCGCGCGATGGCGCCGTTCAGCAATGGGCCGAGCGCCAAGAGGGCGCCGCCGACGATGCTGCCAACGAGGAAGACGTTGTACAGGTATACGGCATTGAGCGGGGATCCGTATTCTCCGGCGATGGCAACATAGAGGCTCGATACATCTTGCATGAGCACAAGCAGTGGCAGAACGGTCGTGGCAAACGAGACGAGCGCCAAGAGCCACACCTTGCCGGGAATCTTCCACGGGATAATGCGCGCGATCCACAAGCCGATGGCGACGGCAAACGCGCCGATGAAGACGCCGATAGGTCCTTGATCGACGCCGAGCCACGCCGCGCCGATGGCCGCCGCGCCCGCGCCGGCTGTGCACAGCGGGCAGTGTGCTAAAGCTGCGCGCGGGATGAGGGCGAGCGCCATGAGCGCGAGAAGTCTGCGCTTCATACTAGAACGTCGTAAATGTACTCACGCCGTCGTCGCCAAACTGGTGAATGGTGAATGCCCCTTGTTTTGCTCCCGGCATGCCCGGCGATCCGCTTGGCATCCCGGGAAGAGCAATACCTTTCGCGTTGCCCGGGCTCTCCATAAACGTGCGCAACACTTCGGCCGGAATGTGACCCTCCATGGCAAGTTCGCCGGCGACGGTCGTATGACAACTTTGCACTTGGCCTGGAATGCCGTACTGCTGTTTGATGCCGGCCATATCTTCGGTGTTGACGGTCTCCACGGCAAAGCCTTCACGCTTCAAATACGCGATGTATTGTGCGCAACATCCACACGTCGCGGACTTGTAAACCGTGAGCTGTGGCGTGTCGCTCGCAACGGTGGCGCGAGGTGGTTGATTGAGGAACAGGAACCCAACGAGCACGAGAACGCCTCCGATGACAAGATAAGGAATATATTTTGATGGCATAGACTTATGTGTGAGCAAACCAAAAAACCCATCGGGCATGGGTACGTTGCCAACCTAAGCGATGCTAGGCGGCAACGGGGGAAATCGGTCCGATCCCTTGAAGGCGAAGAGCGGCGAGCCACTCAAGGAGTTTTTGTGATGCACGGAATTTTGCGTGGCGTTGTTGAACGCGCGTGTACTGGCGTGTTGATGCGCGCGGCGTTTGTATAAAGAAAGCAAACAGGGTAACGAAAAACAGTAGCAACAAAATAACGGACGCGGGAACGGCAGTGATGAGGTCAAAAAACAGAGAGGTGTGATGTGACGTTGAGGCAATGACATCACTCATGTCCGTGCATCCCATCTGCCATGTGATAGCAACAGGACAAGGAGCGTGCGCGTTCGTGTCCATGGCGGTGAAATGCCACAACAAAACGCCCTGTACGCACAGGATGGCGGCCAAAATACCGATGGCAATGGCGCGATTCATGCCGCTATCATATACGAAATGGCGAAAAAAAACAAGGTCTTTTGGCGCAACGTTGGCGCCGCAAGACCTTGGAAGAGTTTATGAACCCAGTTGTGGGAAGATGGTGCGCGCGGCGAGACACATCTGGAGTGCTCGCCGAAACTGTTGCGCGATCTTTGCAGTTTCACGGTCGCGCAGAACCGTGGCCCTTACTGGCTGCACCACAATGGGGATGCCGAGGCCAACGGCCGCAAGGGCCATGGCGCCATCAAATCCCCATTCAATCGGCTCGCTTGCGTCGAAAGACGCCCACGTCACAATGCGCATAGCTTGCTCAAACACCCTATCCATGACTCCCGGTGCAAAGGCCTGAAAGCCATGCGCACAGGAGAGCGACAGTTGGCCGCCGGTCATCTGTCGATAGAGGTCGGGGAACAGGTGGAGATGCGCAAACGCGTCCACGGAGCCCTCACGGAGCGTATGTTCGTCAAACGTGAGGTCTCCAATGGCCATGCCACGGCACTCAATAGCCGCCCGAGCAAGATCGGGGATTACCTCCGGCGGATGTTCCGCCGTATCGAGACGTACAATCGGCAGCGTTCCGTGGCTGTGATGCCATCTGATTGCCTCGTATCCCGCAGACAGAGTGCTACGGAGACCTTGTGCTCCATGTGCGATAATTGGGTCGCCTTCCGACCTCATCGCCGCCGCATCCAGCTCTGTGTCCGTCAATCCATTGAGAATAGGTCGGACAATTGCGTCTGGAACGACGCGTGTGATCTGCCGTACAAAGTCCACACATCCAAGCGCTTTGTGGTCTGGAAACATGACGACCAGTTGCATGAGTGTCTCAACATCGTAGTATCACGAGAGAGCCGTCGCTGTCAATGCGACCGCAAAACAAAAAAGAACCTCGTCGGAGATTCCGTGTGCTGTGTCATTGCGAGGTCGAACGGTCATGAGAACGTGCCTTTGAGGCACGTTCGAACCGTGAGACGGGTTCTTCGATGTACGGCCGCTTCTTGCG
>CAYHRP010000031.1:0-7874 GCA_964359145.1 uncultured Gammaproteobacteria bacterium
TTTGGGTGAACGAACGCAGCGTAGCAGAGTGAGTGAACCGGCTATGCAGTGTTAGTTGCTGTGCCAAAAATCTTTCAATAAAAATTTGGGCAATTTATTCCGCAGCTTGCTCATCAATCAATTCCTTTGGCGATTTATATTTCTCGCCCTTGTCAAAGACGATAGTAACTTTTGTACCATCATCTCTTTCTCCTTCGAAAGTTACTTTATTTCCGCCTTCTACATCTGGCGTACCCCGACGAAAACTAAAACCAAGCTGGGACATCGTGCGTGTCACATCTTGAAGCTTGCCCGAATTAAACTCGGCGAGAAATGTCTCTGCCGGTTCTGGCTTCCATTCTTTTGGAGCGCCTTCTTTACCTTCTGCCATAGTGTTTATGGTTAATAATTAATGTTAATAAATTGCCAAAATTATTTGATTCCGTCAATCGAAAGGTTTTTCATTATTTCCGCCTAACGCCCGCGGCTGATGCGAAGTGGCGGCGTGGCGACGCAGTCGTCATGCCAACATTTCGCATAGCCGTTGTTGTGCGATGTCGCGTAGCGATGAGCACAACGGCGGCGATAGCCGCGGGCGTTGTGGCGAAAGAGCGTAGCGATTTCGCCACAACGTTCATGAATATCTGATGTTTTCATCCCGCCTTTTTAGTATAAACTTTGTTTTTTAGACATTCTTTATTTATGAGTATTCCACCCACATCTTTATCAGACAAAGGGATGAAAATATGGGCGGAAGAAAAATTACAATCCATTAAAAAATAAAAAAGTCATTTTTCTGTAGCCAGATATTCATTGTTATACGCTGTAATAAAAAGCCGCATTCCTTATTCAAGAATTTTGGCAATTTATTTCGCTTTGGTAAGTTTGTCTCTCATACGCTGCAATTCATTGACTCTTTCGGTATAAATAGAAATGTATGTATTTAGATATGCACTTACTTCTTTTCTATCGCACGCCCCCGTTGTTTTTAGAGAATCGATATAAAATTCGATTGTCTTTGCGTCATAAGCCGATCCTTCCAGTTGTCTTAACAGGGTGGCTAGTGTGTTTTCGAGTTCATCTTTTAGTTCATATGGTGTTGGGTCATTGGTGTCAAAACTGGCACTCCATTTTGGCGGTGTGTCGCCTTTAAATTTTTCTGGCATAGTATTTATGCTTAGTTAATAAGTAAATAAATTATATCAAGTTATATCGACCGCCGCAACAATAAATTGCCAAAATTCTTATAAAAAATCAAGAGCGGCTTTTTATTATTGCGTATAACGCCCGCGGCTGATGCGAAGTGGCGGCGTGGCGACGCAGTCGTCATGCCAACATTTCGCATAGCCGTTGTTGTGCGATGTCGCGTAGCGATGAGCACAACGGCGGCGATAGCCGCGGGCGTTGTGGCGAAAGAGCATAGCGATTTCGCTACAACTGGTTATTATGCGAAGTTATTTCAGATAAGTGCAGTATTGGACATGTTATCTGATGTGGATAGTTTACATGATAGACAGAGCCAGTACCAATGGTAATATACAGCTATCACTCTACATCAAACCATATACACGCCACATGATCCTCTCTGACCGCGACATTCGCGCCGCCATGAAGCGCGGTGATATCTCGATTGATCCTTTTGTACCGTCCATGATGCAGCCGGCATCGGTCGATTTGCATTTGGACAAACATTTTCTCATTTACGACACCAACACCAATTTCGTGATTGATCCAAAAAAACCCATCGCGCCGATGATGAAAGAGATTGAAATCGACAATGAAAAACCGTTCGTTCTACATCCAGGCGAGTTCGCGCTCGCCATGATCTACGAAACGACAGGCGTATCCGAAGAATACGTCGGGCGCCTTGAGGGCAAAAGCTCCATCGGACGCATGGGACTGCTCATTCACGTCACGGCAGGGTTCCTGGATCCGGGCAATTCACTCAAGCTCACGCTCGAGTTGTGCAACGTAGCCAACATGCCGATGCTTCTTTATTACAAAATGCCAATAGCACAGATTGCGTTTGAAAAAATCTCCTCCCCGTGCGAAAAGCCGTACTCCAAGGAGCTTGGCAGTAAGTATGTCGGCGACGTCAAACCGGTGGCAAGCCAGATGTGGAAGAATTTTGTTGTGAGCGAGTAGCCGTGCGTGATATACTTAGCATCGATATCAAGTATGCAGACAAGCGACGAGAATATGCGCGAGTCGCCTAGGCTGTTTTTCGTCATAGACGGACCGGACGGCGCGGGAAAGGCGACGCAAACCAAGCGGCTTGTTGCGAGGCTCGAGGCAGAAGGCGTGCCTGTCAAAACTATCTCATTTCCGCAGTACGGAAAAAAAAGCGCATGACCGGTGGAAGAGTATCTTGGAGGCGTATACGGTGAGCGCGGAGACTTGGTGAGTGCGCAAGCGGCAAGCATCCTGTTTGCGGTAGATAGGTACGACGCTTCATTTCAAATTCGTGATTGGCTCAAGGCCGGCCTTGCCGTTGTCACGGACCGTTACGTCGGTTCAAACATGGCGCATCAAGGCGGCAAGTTTTCAGATGCCAAAGAACGCCGCGCCTACCTTGAATGGAACGACCATTTGGAACATACCGTGTTCGGTATTCCGCGTCCGACGCTCAACATCATCCTGCACGTCCCGCCACAGATGGGCATGCGGCTTGCCAAACAAGGAGCAACGGAGAAAACAAAAGTCCGCGGTGACATTCACGAAACGGATTTGGAACACTTGGAACATGCCGCACAAGTGTATAATGAACTTGCCGCATTTCCGGGCTTCGTACTTATTGATTGCGCGCCACACGGCGCTCTGCGAAGTGTTGAAGACATCCACGAAGAGATTTGGTCGCACGTATGCGCACATCTTCGCAGTTTCAAACCGCACATAAGACTCGATGCACAATATTCTCATACGTAATACTTGACACTCGCCTACTCAAACATATGGCCCAGATCGGCATTGGCGCTCTCATTGACACGGCATGGGAGGACTACCGCAAACATTTTGCAAATAACATCCGCATCACCGCATGGCTTGGCGTGTTTGTGCTCTTGCATATTATCGCCATAAGCTTTTACCCCATCGGCGCCGAAGAAATTGACCGTGCACTTTCCGGCAGCGAGTGGTTCGGCGTTGGACTGTTCCTCATCAA
Organism: uncultured Gammaproteobacteria bacterium; assembly: GCA_964359145.1. Classification (GTDB taxonomy): domain Bacteria; phylum Patescibacteriota; class Patescibacteriia; order UBA9934; family UBA11717; genus 2-02-FULL-53-10. Next base: position 3,140 of record CAYHRP010000031.1, read on the forward strand.
TACGCTCATCATCCTGCCTATCATCAGCATCTGGATGGTCAACGCTTTGATTGCGCGCATCGACGCGGACGCGCGAGGCAAGGCGCTTTCCATGCACAAACTCGCCACAGAATCGTGGCGCCTCTTTCTTCCGCAACTGTGGGTGCGAATTTTGGTGGGTGTTGCGTTCGTGGTGGCATTTGCCATTCCGTTCGCGCTCTTGTGGCTCACGTCGCAAGTGCTAAGCGGAACGTTGCCATTTCTTGTCAGCCTCCTTTTTATGTTCGTGGCGCTTCTTCTCTTCTTGATTCCGCTTGTCCTGATGGTCTATCTCGCTTTTGTGTTCTTCGCCCTCGTGCTCGACAAAAAGCACGGTGTCCTAGCACTCAAAGAAAGTATGGCGCGCGTCAAACAGGGGGTCTGGGGCGTTGCGTGGCGGTTGATTGTCCCAAAACTCTTGTACTTTGGCGTTCTCTTGGTGGTGCAATACGTCCTCCTGATGATCCTCGGCATGCTTGTTAGCGCCATGGCAAGCGGCGGCGACGCACTCCTTGCCGTACGCCTTGATTGGATTCTACAACCAACTCTGTACGTGCTTCTCACGATTCTTGTGTATCCAATCGTCTTCATTACGGACTACCGTATCTATCGATCTTTTCCAACCACCTAATCACATAACGACCCCCCTATGTCTGTCGCCATAAAAAAGCTCCCTAAATCACGAGAACTCTTAAGCCGCGCGTGGAGCGCTTACACAAAAAATTGGCTCGCGTTTTGGAAGTACATACTCCCGTTGGTTTTAGGGACTATCGTCGTTCAAATCATGATGGCGTACGAAGCCACGATACTCGTGGGAGGCGTTCTCTACATCGCTATCATGGTTTACGCTTTGTGGATGACTGTCGTGATCACGCGCATATCCTATCAGACGATGGAAGGCAAAGCCGTCAACGAAGCAAAGGCAAAAGAGAATGCTTGGAACCGGTTTTGGCCGCTTCTTGGCGTCGGAATCATCACAACGCTTATTACATTCTTTGGGCTCATGTTCTTTATCGTTCCGGGATTTATTCTGATATTGATGTACTTCTCCGCACAATACGGCGTCATCATCGACAACCAAAAAGTGCATGAGGCTATCTACAAGAGTGTTGGGCTCGCGGCCGGCCGCAAAGCAAACATGTTTTGGACTCTGTTGTGGGCATTGTTACTGCTCATCTTGGTTGCCTTTATCATTTTTGTCATTCTGTCCGTCATCTTGGGCGCTTTGCAAACTACAACGCAAGCCGACCTTCTTACAACAGGAAACAGTATTATTCTACTGATCGCGGAATACCTCGTGATTCCTTGGTCCTCGGGTGTTGGCACAGGAATGTATTTGGCGCTGAAGAAAGCCTAAGGCACACAAAAAGTCGAGCCTTTCCACAGCGCTCGATTTTTTGATATGATCGGCGCACCTATGGAACATCAACGACTTGAAACGGTCATTGGACTTGAGATCCACGTACAGCTTCGAACAAAGTCGAAGATGTTTTGCGATTGCAATAACGATGCGGAACACGCCGCACCAAATACACTGATGTGCCCCGTATGCGTGGGACATCCGGGAACACTCCCGTCGCCAAACGCGCAAGCCCTCCGCTACGCCGTGCGTATCGGTTTAGCGCTCGGATGCGTCATTAACTCTCCCACGTTCTTTGACCGCAAGCACTACATCTATCCAGACCTTCCGAAAGGCTACCAAATTTCGCAATTCGACGTCCCCGTGTGCGGCGAAGGCGCTTTGACGGTAGAGGTTCCAGGCGGCGAACGCGGCGACGTAACCATTCGTATTGAACGCGCGCATCTTGAGGAGGATGCGGCCAAAAACATCCATCGAGACGGCAAAACTCTCGTCGATTTCAACCGTGCAGGAACGCCGCTTGTGGAAATCGTCACACGGCCGGATTTTCGTTCCCCAAAAGAGGCGAAGGCATTTTTACAAGAACTGCGCCGCATCATGCGCACGATCGGTGTCTCGGATGCAGACATGGAAAAGGGGCACTTGCGCTGTGACGCAAACATCTCCCTGCGCCCCGTAGACGAACGCGGGCTTCCTATCGGCCGCGGTTACTATCCAAAGACCGAGATCAAGAACATGAACTCCTTCAAAGCCGTGGAGCGCGCATTGCTGTTTGAAATCGCGCGCCAAACAGACCTATGGCAAACAAATTCCCCACCCGCGCAAACAACGACGCGCGGGTGGAATGACGCGAAACAAACTACGGAATTACAACGCGTAAAAGAAGACTCCGCCGACTACCGCTACATGCGCGAACCGGACATCCCGCCCATCGATTTATCGGATGTCATCGACGAAGAGCGGCATACGCTCCCAGAACTTCCCGCAAAAAAGCGAGCGCGCTTTCGTGACGAGTATGGATTTAGCACGCAGGACGTATGGGCGTTGACGGATGACCCGGCTGTTGCGGACTTTGTGGAGCGAACGATGAGCGAGCTTGTGGCTTGGCTCGTCGCCTCCCCGGAAACCGATGGATCGCCCGAAGAGATTGTAGAGACGCACCGCGCTAAACTCGCCAAACTTACGAGCACATGGATCGGCAATAAGCTCACGAGTGTTTTGGCTGCGCGCGGCACATCCATTGTTGCCGCGGATGTGACGCCAGAGAACATGGCCGAGCTCATGCGCCTTGTGTTTGAGCGCACACTCAATAACACCGCCGCACTGACCGTCCTCGAACACATGCTCGATTCCGGAAGTGGTCCCGAGACAATCATGCAGGAACGCGGACTCGCTTCCATCGACAGCGAGGAAGCTTTAACAGAAATCGTTGAAGGTGTTCTTTTACGTTATCCCAACTATGTCGAAGAGTACAAAGCCGGCAAGGTGGCTCTGCTCCAGTTTTTCATCGGCATGGTACAAAAGGAAACGGAAGGAAAAGCCGATCCACGTCTCACAAAATCCATCCTTGAGCGCAGGCTAGGCTAGAAACATTCTCACGAGCCGCTCGGCTTCTTCCGTACTCGTCACCCATTTGATTCGGTTATCGCGTTTGAACCACGTAAGCTGACGCTTCGCCAAGCGACGTGAGTTTTTTTGAATCTCCTCAATCATCTCCTCAAATCCCAGTTGCCCCTGTAAATAATCCACAACTTCGCGATACCCGATACCAGTCATCGCCGACTTTGTGGGATCAACGCCGCGATTGATGAGTGCCTGCACCTCCTCAACAAGTCCGTGTTGTATCATCTCCGACGCGCGGCGATCAATTTGCCCGTAAAGCGCTTGGCGATACAGCTCGATACCAAGTTGAAGCACTCCATACTTTGGCGCCCCGTTTCGTCTAAGCTCCGAGAACGGCTTTTGCGAAACCATGCATACTTCAATCGCGCGAATGAGCCGCAGTTTATTGTTTTCATCTATAGTCATCGCGCCAACGGGATCGCAAGCCGCATAAGTATTTTGCAGTTCGACGAGCGACTTCTTCTCTAAGCGCGCGCGCAACTCGGGGTTCGGCGCGACGTCTGGAAATTGCAAATGGTCAATCACCGCCTGCACGTACAGGCCGGTTCCCCCTACCAAAAACGGCACGCGGCCGCGTGAGAACACCTCGTCAATGACTTCAAATGCGCGATGCTGGTATTCCGCCGCCGTAAACTCTTGATCGGCATCGATGATATCAACCATGTGCTCGATGATGCCCGACTCAAGCACATAGCGCGTGTCACCGTTGATGCGCCGCCACTCCCCCGGATCCTTCGCTGTGCCAATATCAAGCCCACGATAGAGTTGCCGTGAATCGGCGGCAATAATTTCGCCGTTGAACGCCTGCGCGAGCGATACAGCCATGCCGCTTTTTCCAGAAGCGGTTGGACCAACAATAGCAATCAGTTTTGGAAGGATAGGCATGGGATTGCTTCGTATAACTCGCAATGACAAACTGGCACTTCCGCGCGTTACCAAATGAACGGTCTATCACGACACGACATATAGATGTCACCCTATGAAACGGAACTCTATCATTCATGATACACGATACACAAAAAAACAGACGACCCGCCACAAGATAGGCGGGTCGATTAGCAAGAAGTAGGCTGACGTTGCAACGGCAACGTCTTATCGCCGGCAGTAGCGATAATCTGTAAGAGTATGCGCGCCGCTAGATCCATAACCCGCGGCACAAACTCTCTGGCGACCAAGCGCATGCGCTCGTCAATGTCGCCCTCCAACGCCCTCAAGACACGGGAGGAAGCTCCCTCCCATTCCATGCGCGCGACATCCAGCGCCGCGTGCGTATCCTCATGCAGGTCCCGATCCAATGACATGATCAACACCATCATCAATCGCACACTTGGGCGGTATTCAAACAAAATCTGCGGCGTAAACGGATCGAGTACCGACAGATCCGTGTACTCGATCGCACATTCCAGCATGCGCGTCACGATCGCATGAACTTGCGACCGAACTGCAATGGGCAAGCGCCGCAGTTCGTCGCGAGTGATTTGATCAACACCCAAATCATCAATCCACATTCCGAGTGCTCTGCGCGCCCGCAAACTGGCGCTAACGCTTTCAAGGTGGATAACCATGATTCCGACTTGACACTAGCCACATTTTGTGGTTATGTCAAGGGCAATCATAAACGTTCTTTTTAACTTCGTGATAGAATGTTCTCATCATTAATTTCATCTTATGAAAAATGAATCATCTGCGGCACGCGAGGCGGCCGCACACCAACAAGTAGAGCGCTTGACGGAA
>CAYHRP010000032.1:0-7675 GCA_964359145.1 uncultured Gammaproteobacteria bacterium
TCATGTTCAAGATGGCTCAAGTCATGTTTCATATGGTGACATCTATACTATGAACCTATGGATTCCACGGCTGATTCTTCTCGTACTTTTATTTTGGTTCCAGCTTGGGGTGATGGCATTTTTGCCCGTACCGTATGATCACGCGCCCGTTTTATTTTGGCTGGCTCTGTACATGTACCTTTCGCTCAAGAATGGGTGGGGAACGACATTTTTGCTATCGCAAGCGGCGCTTGAAAGCGCTATAGGTTCGTCCGGATGGGTTGCGCTTCCCTTAGCGGTTGTGATTGGCGCTGGTATTACGCTCGCTCTTCGAACCGTCATCACACATCGGTCGTACACAGTCGCCTTTGTTCTATCTGTTCTTGCTGTCCTTCTTTGGGAAGCTGGATTGTATGCGGAGCAAGCGGTTCAAACCGATGCAATCTCTCCATGGATTAATGAATGGCTGATGTTGGCATTGGTGTCTGGTGTGGCGGTTGTGGGGTTGCGCCTAGGACTTCCGCACGGGCTTCGGCACATCTCAAGGTATATTCGATTCCCACAATAATATGCATCGCCCATTTTTCATCCAACCCATTGAGACTCTCGCGCGCGTGGATGCTCCGCACGATGATGCGGACCTCGAAGACCGTGTCGGCGCGCAGTATCGGTTGCCGGGGAAGGGCGTGTATGTGACACGCGCTATTTCTGTACGACGTATGCGATGGGCGCTTGTCGTTGTCATCTGTGCGCTCGGTTTGCTTGCTCTGCGTTCGGCGTGGATGCAATTGTATCAGGGGTCGGCGCTATGGTCTCTGTCGGAAAGCAACCGTATTCAGTCACAACGGTTATCGTCGTTGCGTGGAAAAATATTCGATCGCTCTGGAACGCTTCTCGTCTACAATGAGCCGTCATTTACCTTGTGGATGAACGATGAGCGACAGAGCGACTCATCCGCGTACGTGAGGATGGTTCGTCAAAGCGCCGACCTTCTTGGAGTTGATGAATTTACGATGCATGATGCTCTGATTGACATCACGCCCTCTCATGGTGTCCTGCTCGTGGCAAGCAACGTCACGTATGAAAGTGCCATGCGCGTCCTTGCCGCGCCGGAGATCTATGAAGGATTTGAGGTCCGTTTGGGGACGAAGCGCATGGTGACCTATCCGAGAGTCACCACACTCTCTGGCATTCTCGGATATGTGGGACTCATTAACGAAGAAGAGTACGCCGCGCGAAAAGGGGAGGGGTATGCCTATCAAGACGTCACGGGAAAAACAGGTATCGAACAAACGTACGAATCACTCCTGCGCGGGCGCCCCGGAGAACGCCAAGTGGAAACGGATGCCTTCGGACAAACGATTGCCGTACTCAATGAACGGCAACCGATTGACGGCGCTGATCTCACGCTTCATCTTGATGTTGATCTTCAGGAAAAAATCGAAACGCTCTTGCAAGCGCGCGCGCAGAAATCGCCGAATCTTCGAGCGGCCGTGGTGGTGATGGATCCGCGCGATGGCGCGATTCGCGCGCTGGTATCCTATCCGGGGTATGCATACGATACGTTTGGATTACGCATTGACAAGCAGGCGTATCGCGCGCTTGCGGAAGACACTCGCCGTCCCCTGTTTGCACGAGCCATCTCCGGCCAATATCCGTCCGGGTCCACTTTCAAGCCCGTTGTCGCGGCCGCGGCGCTTGTGGAAGGCATTATTGATGAACGCACATCGTTCTTGAGTACGGGCGGCTTGCGCATCGGACAATTCTTTTTTCCAGACTGGCGTGCCAGTGGTCATGGCGTGACAGACGTGCGCCGCGCCATCGCGGACTCCGTAAACACGTTTTTCTACATTATCGGTGGAGGATACGATGAGATTCAGGGACTTGGTCTCTCTCGTCTTACGGCCTATGCGGATCGCTTTGGATTTGGATCGTCTCTTGGGATTGACATGAGTGGTGAAGCCTCCGGTTTTTTGCCGTCAGATCAATGGAAGCGTGAGACGAAAGGGGAACCGTGGTACATTGGGGACACGTACCATGTTGCAATTGGTCAAGGGGATATTCTCGTAACCCCTCTGCAAATTGCCGCCATGACCGCGGTCTTTGCCAACGGAGGGACGCTTTTTGCGCCGCAACTTGTTGACAGATACGTGGAACAGGGACGCTCTCACGATGTAGAACCTCGCGTACTGGAAGTGCAGGTTGTTGATGCAAATACCGTGCGCATTGTGCGCGAGGGGCTTCGTCAAGGCGTCACACGAGGATCGTCTGTGCGCCTCAATACACTGCCGCTCTCGGTTGCGGGAAAAACAGGTACCGCGCAGTGGCACAGCGAGAAAAATGCCCACGCGTGGTTCACAGGGTTTGCCCCCTATGAAGATCCTCAAATAGTTGTCACGATTCTCATTGAAGAGGGAGGGGAGGGGTCGGCTGTTGCAGTTCCATTGGCCCATGATATATTGAGCTGGTGGTTTACTCGATAATTTTCAAACGTGATACACGGATAAAATAACGCTATGCCAGATACGCAATACATGAGTCAGGAGAGACTGGACGAACTTGTTGAGGAGATGGAGCATCGAAAAACATCGGTTCGCAAGGAAGTTGGTGACGCGCTTGAGCACGCCAAACAACTCGGCGATTTGTCCGAGAATTTTGAATACCACGACGCCAAAGAGCGTCAAGCGGAGAACGAAAAACGTATCGCAGAGTTGCACGCGATTGTCATGAACGCACAGATTGTTAAAAAACGGCAAGGCGGAACCTCCATTGAAATTGGCGCCACATTTCATGCACAAAAGGAAGGGAAGGAGTTCATCTTTACGCTCGTTGGCAGCAATGAGGCCAATCCGGTGGAAGGGAAAATTAGCAACGAGTCTCCGATTGGCACGGCTTTTCTTGGAGCCTCCGTCGGCGATCATGTGACCGTTAATACGCCATCTGGCGCCGTTCAGTACACGGTGACGAGCATTGAATAGGCAGCCTCTTGACGTCCAGAGGCTTTTTACGTACCCTGCGAACACAAGAAAAACCGCCATGACCGTAGAAGAAACCGAGCGTCGTTTGCGTCTCAAGCGCATTGAAGACGCTGGCAAAAATCCTTTTCCAAGCCACGTTCGTCGTACCCACACGCTCAAGCGGTTTGTGGAAGTGTTTGATGCGCTCGAGACATCGCAGGAAGCCGTTTCGGTCGTTGGGCGCGTGCGTGCTTTGCGGCAACACGGAAAGCTCGTATTTGTAAAAATAGAAGATGGTTTCAAAGAGGGACAGCTGATGGTGCGCTACGACGCCGTTGGAGGGATGGCTTATGACGAGCTTTTGCAGACGCTTGATGTGGGTGACTTTGTCGAGGGGACCGGGAAGGCTTTCCGCACGAAAACGGGGCACGAGTCGGTTGCGGTCACTTCGGTGCGTATCATTGCAAAGGCTCTGTGCTCGTTGCCGGAAAAATGGCATGGGCTTTCTGATGTCGAGGTGCGTTTTCGTCAGCGTGAACTCGATCTCATCGTGAACCCCTCCGTGCGACACACGTTTGAACAGCGCGCGCGAATCGTCACGGCTATTCGACGTTTTTTTGATGACCAAGGGTTTCTGGAAGTGGACACCCCTATTCTTCAACAGGTGGCCGCCGGGGCTTCTGCGCGTCCGTTTGTGACACATCACAATGCGCTTGATGAAGATCTCTATCTTCGCATTGCGCCGGAACTCTTCTTGAAACGATGCGTCATCGGCGGCTTTGAACGCGTCTATGAAATTGCGCGCTGTTTTCGCAACGAAGGTATTGATCACACACACAACCCGGAATTTTCACAGGTGGAAGCGTACGCGGCCTACATGGATTATGAGACGCTTATGGATTTGATGGAGACGCTCGTACACGCGTTGATTGAGGCGGTAGGTCTTGAGGCTCGCTCCGTTCCGTTTGACGGTCATGTGCTCAATTTTGCGGATCCGATCCCTCGTAAGACGTATCGCGACATCATTTTTGAAGGCTGCGGGGTTGATGTGGATTTACTCGATGATGTATCGTTGGCGCGCGACGCGGCAGAGCGTTCGGGCGTTACGTGCGCAGACACGTGGAGTCTTGGAACCATCATTGACGAGATCTGGAAAAAAAGAGTACGACCGAGTATCATCCAGCCGCTCTTTGTTATTGACTACCCGGCATCCATCACGCCCCTTGCGAAACGAAAACAGGATGCTCCGAACCGTATTGAGATGTTTCAACTCGTTGTTGGCGGAGGCTTGGAAGTTATGAAGGCGTTTGGTGAGTTGAACGACCCCATCGATCAAGAGGAGCGCATGAATGAGAATGAAGAGGCGCATCAACGGGGCGACGATGATGCTCAACGACGAGACGATGCGTTTCTTCGCGCGATGAAACACGGCATGCCTCCCATGTCCGGTGTGGGCGTGGGCATCGAGCGCATCACGCAAATTTTGACAAACTCACATAACATTAAAGAAGTAATCCTGTTTCCGACGCTGCGATCGGAGACCGTTACGAATGCCTAGCGTATGAAAACAGTCATGGTCTTTGGTGTATTTGATGGTGTCAGCGATAGTGATCGCCATGTGTTTACAGAGGCGCTTGAATTTGGCGACGAGGTTATTGCCGTCGTGGCGCGAGACGAAATCGTGCTCGAGTCAAACGGACACATTCCAGAGCATCTTTTTGAAGAACGAAAAGAATTGGTTTCGTACGAATCGGAGGTATCACTTGTTGCAGACGGAGACGAAGAAGTAGGTTCGTATGAACCCATTCACGAACATAAGCCGGATCTGATTCTTCTGGGGTACGATCAGGACGAAACGGAGCGTGATATTTTAATCTGGGCCGAGGAACAAAACTACCACGTTGTGATTCAACGCGCCTCCATGTACACACCGGAAGTGTTTACCGCCGATATGCTTCAAAGCGAAGTAGAAGAAGTTGAGATCGTATGATTGATATCTTGCGCATTCGCAACAATGCAGAACAGGTGAAGGAGAATCTACGGCGGCGTGGCGGCACAACGGACATGATTGACGATGTGCGCGCGCTCGATGAGACGTACCGTGCACGTTTAGAGCAACTCAACACGCTTCAAGCGGAGCGAAATTTGAAAAGCACAAAACAGCCGACGCCGGAGGAGCGAGAGCATCTGAAGGCGCTGGCGCAGAATATCAAAAAGATTGAGAAAGACGTCAAGCGCATCGAAGACAAGATGGAAGCGCGTCTGCGACAAGTGCCTAACTTGCTTCTTGACGATGTTCCAGATGGCGCCGGCGACGCGCAAAATGAGATTGTGCGCACTGTTGGTGACATCCCTTCGTTCGCATTTGAGATAGAGGATCACCTCACCATCGGTGAGCGGCTCGATATTATTGATGTTAACGCGGCCGCAAAGGTTTCCGGTTCACGATTCACCTATCTCAAGGGGGACGCGGTGCTTTTGCAGATGGCGCTTTTGCACTATGCTCTCAATGTTCTTGTTTCGGAGGGATTTGTTCCGACGCTAACGCCTCATCTTATTAGCCGCGAAGCGATGGCCGCCATGGGGTATCTGGACAAGGGTGGGGAAGAGGAGATCTATCATTTGAAGCATGATGATTTGGTACTGATAGGCACCTCCGAGCAATCCATCGGACCCATGTACATGAACATAACGCTAGACGTTGAGCAACTTCCTTTGCGATTCGTCGGCATCTCCCCATGCTATCGCAGAGAAGCCGGCAGTTATGGAAAAGACGTTCGCGGTATTTTGCGCCTTCATCAGTTCGACAAAATTGAAATGTTTTCATTTACCTCGCCAGATCAATCAGAGACAGAACACTTGTTCTTACTCAATATGCAGGAGCGTCTTATGCAAGGTCTTGGTTTGCCGTACCGCGTCATCAAATTGTGTGCGGGAGATACTGGGTTTGCCTCGGCGCGAACATTCGACATTGAGACATGGCTCCCCGCACAGAATCAGTATCGGGAAACGCATTCGACGTCAACAACAACAGACTTTCAGACACGACGCCTAAAGACTCGCATTAAAGGCGGAAAAGGGACGTATGCACACGCGCTCAATGGCACCGCATTCGCGTTTGGGCGTATCTTGATTGCTCTCCTTGAAAATGGACAGGAAGCGGATGGACGCGTGCGCATTCCTAACGTCCTTCAGACGTTCATGGGTGGACGGACGCATATCTCTAGACAGCATCCATAATGCTCACATGCGCGCGAAGAACGTCGTCGCATTGCGCCACAAAGAAAATCCTTTCTTTCGGGAGCCCTCCTCTGTGCACCGATGGCGATGGATGGGGCGTGTCGTCATAGGAATCGTCGTGCTTACTCTCGTTGGAGTGGCGATGTTTGTGCCTCGCGGCATGTACAAGACAGGATTTATAATTCAAGACGGAACGGAGGAGACGGTTCGCGCTGCGCAAAGTATTACGGAACAATGGATGGCATCTCGATTCTTTTTTATCCCGCGCTCGCATAGGCTGTTTGGCAATCTTCGATCGCTCGAACAGGCTCTCATGAACTCCGGTCGATTTCACAACGTTCATGCGGCACGTCACAAGGGTGTCGTGACTATTCAATATGATGAGCGTATAACGCGCTATGTAGCATCTCACGCCGATGTTCTTTACGAACTAGACCGCGAAGGTCACGTGATTGGGCGCGTCGACGATGTGGAGAGGATGCGATTAGCAACATCAGGAACGTTGGACCGTTTTCCGATATTAGAGCTTCCGAATTCGTTCGTTGTAGATGCGTTGTCGGAGACCGCGACCACAAAACGATTGAATACGGCCATTGAAGCCGTTGAAGGAGTTCGTCGACAGACACTTCTGACTCCAAAGCGCGTTGAACTGACGGATGATCCCGAACGCCTGAATATCTACACGGACGCAGGGCTAGCCATCTATTTTGCTCTTGACCGCGATGTTGATGCACAAATATACAAACTGGAAGCGTTGCTCAACAAACAACTTGTAAACATCTCACAACTGACGTATATTGATCTTCGTTACGAAAATCGACTCTACTATCACTAGTATGAACATGAAGACGGTTTTGTATTTTATTGCCATACTTCTTGTTGCCGCCGGAGTCATTTTGGTATCAAGACAGTTCGCCCCCGGAACACGGCAATCAGCCGACGCGCCAAATGCCTTGCCAGATCACATCACAACGGTTGTCGCAACAACACTTCCGCAGGCCGTTCTGCAATCGCGACAACGGGGGAAGGGGGGCGTGCGCATCACAGATCCGGTTGGTAATACCGTTTGGGTCTCAACGGACGACGTGATCAGCACCACATTTATTGTGCGCGGAAAACCGGTGACAGATGTAGCGCTCAAGGAGGCTATAGAGCGCATTTTTGATGCCGCTCCACTGGCACTTCCACGCATGCGCGATGTGGCCATAAGTGAAAGTGAGAACATGAGCCAGATGACATTTGTCATTAACGAAACAAATCATGCAAATGTCTCTGACATTATGTACGAGATTAGCGTTGACGTTTTTAAGATTCGCTCGACGAGTGAGTGGGTCATAGATCTCACATCGGTTCCGTTTTAGAAAGAATCCATTTTACGACACCTGTATTTCCTCTTTCGCCACGTAAAGAGAAGACTCAACAAGAACAGGCTATGCAGTTAATGACGAAGCAGTCTGACACATCTTGAATAAATAGATGTCATTGCGAGAGAGTTCTAC
>CAYHRP010000033.1:0-7659 GCA_964359145.1 uncultured Gammaproteobacteria bacterium
AATTTGAAAACCACCTTTCGGTGGCTTCCAAATTGGTGACCCCAGGGGGAATCGTCCTCACCTCTCGCCGCTGCAGCGGCTCGGGTTCGGAACCGGGCCTCGCCATGCCGCCTGCTGGCGGCATATGGCTCCGGCCGTTCGATTCCCGAGCAAGCCACGCAGGTGGCTTGCTTACTGGCACAAATTTGAAAACCACCTTTCGGTGGCTTCCAAATTGGTGACCCCAGGGGGAATCGAACCCCCATTGTCGGGATGAAAACCCGGTGTCCTAACCATTAAACGATGGGGCCGCAGCAACGAGCAACGGCGAAATGATAGGACATATTTCGCGATCGCGACGGCGATTGTACGAAAAACAGAGCGGAATGTCAACAGAAAATAGAGCGTTGAAAATAGAGCGCCCCACCGTGTACGGGTGGGGCGACAAGAGTCAGGGGCCAATCCATTCATAGAGGGCGTATGCTGGGCCTTGAATCGGCAGGAGCACATCCTCTCTCGGGCCGATGGCCACAGTCCTACCCCGTGAGTGCACAGGAATGGTCTTCATCAAGCAGCTCGTTGGTTCGCGTGCATACATAAAAGACCTTCCAAGGACTTCCTCAATGTCGTCATGATCGCGCAACCATGCCAACACGGCCTCTTCCGTGGGAAATCCATGCACATGCCATTCCGTCGGCGAGCGGCTCGTTTCGTTCGCCAGATTGAGCATCGCGATGAGGGAGCCTCGACCCGTGCTATGCGTCAGCTCGCGCAGGTGGGAGAGAACGGCCTCGTCACTCTCGAAGCGTGCAGGATGGAAATCCTGCAGTAGGCGAGCGGCGTTCAAACTTTGTAGGATGCTTCGGAGCGCCGAATGACATCTCCAACTTTCTGGTGCACAGAAGTTGTCGCGATACAGCATCGCGCGCCACGACAGCACGCTTTGAATCTCTACGGCGCTCGCTGTATGCAAAGCGCTACCTTGCTCAACCAATTGCAAACTGTTTATCAGTCGATAAATAGTCGGCAGAAGGAGATCTTCATCGCGGTGTCCGAGGAAGCCGTAGGCGAGCAAATCCACGAAACAGTATGAGACCGTATCGCTCAAGCTCTGCAGGGCGCCAAGCGGACCTTGCTCGTACATGATGGTGAACACATCTGCTATCGACAGTTTCAAGCCGTGCAATACGGTCTCGAAATCTCGATCCATCAGAAGCCGACGTAGACCATTTCTTTCGTGGCAGAACTTGGGATCGATATCGCGAACTGCCCACTCCATCTTGTGCCCGAGCGCAACGTGCCCCACATCGTGCACCAACCCTGCCAACACCAGGGCATTTGTGCCGGCCTCTGGCAGTTGCATCTGCGCGGCGAAGACGGTATTCAAAGCGGCGACATACTTGCTGTGGTTTGCTCGTGTGTAGCCGTTCGGAGTTTGGCTAAACGGGATCGGTGATGTTCCGATGTGGCGCGCAAACAGCAACGGGGCGAACCCTTGTTGCACCATGTGGTGAAGCGGTGCGAGCGTGTCGGCTAACAGATCGTCCACAACGGGCGCCAAGCGGATGGCGGTTGCCATTGCCATCTGGCGTCTTTCTCCATGTAGTCTATTGGAGAACAATCCCACAATTTCCGTGTATGTTCGTGCAAATAGAGGGTCCACTTTTTCCTCGCGCGTATCTTACAAAAAAAGCTTCGCTCGCGCCAGAGACGCGAGCGAGTGGCTAGTGAAAGAGCAGGCCGGTTTGCCCGAGCGCAGCCGGGCCAAAGGTTCCGTAGCCGGCGCACGCGCTCACAAAGAGCGGGGAGACCTCTTCCGAACCTCGAATGCGGAAGCCGCCGCATCCGAGCGCTCCCACCAGAATCGGCTCGCGATCCGGGTGGTTGGTGAAGGTCATCATGGCCTCTACGCCCACGTTCGGCTGAACGGTCTTGAAGCCGAAGTGGTAGCGCGCGCCGACGGTGAACGCCGGCAGCATGAACGCGTTGCCGTCGAACGACAGGAACGCGAGCGCGCCTTCCACGTGCAAGTGGAGACCGCCAATCAATCGCACGCGGGCGGCAACCGACGGGCCAAAGTAGAATCCGGGGCCGACCCACGCGGCCGTGGCGCTAACACCGATGGCGCCGCGCGGCAAGCGCGACGGGTCAAGGCGCTTTTGCGGCTCGTCGTGCGGAATCTCGTGCACGACGACCGGATCGAGGTGAGCTCTCGGATACACGGTGTAGGCGAACTTCGCCTTTCCGTCCGAGAGGACAACGAGCGTTACCGCATTTGCGGTGCTGTCCGTGAACACGGACTCGAGCACCTTCTCTTCCGCGGCGTTTTGTGGGCCGCGATGCAAAAGGTGCGACCAACCCGCCTCCGAGACGAGCGACAGCGCCATGTGTGCATCGATGGCCACGAGCCGCTGACGCGTTTCCGTGCCGTGCGTCCACGTCACCTGATGTACGGCAGGAGGCGCCGTGTGTCCGTCGTCGCGCAGTCCGCTCACGGCGAGGTGATCGGGCGCGAGCACGGTAACCGGCAGCCAACGGCTAGCATCGGCACGCGCTTCACGCGCGGTTTGAGCGGCGAATTCGAAATTCGCTCGCGCATCAAATTCTTCCTCACCGCGGCCGCTCATGACACGGCACGTGGGAGGGAACTCAATGTTCCATGTCAGCTCTGGCTCGGTGCCGTGCGCGAACATGAAGAAGTCCGTTGCACGCACACCGTCGCCCACGGGCGTGCCGTCTGTGCGAACCTTTTCGGCAACGCACGCGATCATGCCGCGCAGATAGAGCGCCTCGGCAATGAGCTCGCGATGCACGCCGCACGCGAGGTGCTGAAGTGTACGCTCGACTGTCTGTTGCGCGGCCGCATATTCGGCGGCGAAGAACGCATTTGTCGCCTGCTCCAAGAGCGAGGCGATAACGGTCGGCGTGGCCGGCTCGGTGCAGTCCCACGCGTCTTCCGAGCCCACCGCCCAAAGGCCGTTCTCTCCCGGGAACGTCAATTGTTCCATGGGGATAAACGACGACGCGTCGACGATGTTGAGTCGGAGGAGAGCGGCCTTTGCCTCTTCCTCTGTTCCGCCGACGTACACAACTCGCCGCGCTTCCTCTGCCGAGGCCGAGCCGCAAGACAGAAGCACAACCATTACAACAAGAGTCATTCTCATATAAAGACCCTGTAGCACGCGCCGACCTTACGCAAAAAATAGCCGATTGTCAAGTGAAAAATGGTGTGTCCACGATGTGCGCCGCCTCATGACAAGCCATGTCGCTTTTATGACGATCGTCATAAAAGCGTAAGGAGTGTTGTTTGCGGATTTCTCAATAAAGACGGTGCAATTAAAATGTGATCTATACCATTTTATGACGATCGTCATAAAATGGTATATTTCAATCCATAGACACAACTTCATGAAAATTCTCGGCATTGAAACAAGTTGCGATGAAACCGCGGTGGCCGTTGTACGATACGAAGGCGGCCGCTTTTTCGTTGATGATCATGTGGTGTCGTCGCAAGTGAAGACGCACCAAAAGTACGGCGGAGTGATTCCGGAGGTGGCGGCGCGTATGCATGTGCCGGTACTGCCCGAGTTGATTGCGCGCATCACACAGTGGAAGCGTGGCAACATAGACGCGGTGGCGGTGACCGCCGGACCGGGACTTGCGACGTCCTTGCGCGTGGGCATCGAAACGGCAAAAGCGCTTGCCGTATCGTGGAACGTGCCGCTTGTGCCGGTTGATCACATGGAGGGGCACGTTGCGTCGGCCATGATTGGACGAGCGCTCACGGACGATTGGCTGCCGGCGCTCGCGCTTATCGTGTCGGGCGGTCACACGGAATGGGTGCGTGTTCGTGCGCTTGGCGCGTACACAATCATCGGTCAAACTCGCGATGATGCGGTCGGTGAGGCGTACGACAAGGTCGCGGCACTTTTGGGATTGCCATATCCGGGCGGACCGAGCGTTGATCGTTCTGCGAAATTGGGAAACGCGGCGCGGTTTGATTTTCCGCGGCCGATGATCTCTGATCGTTCGCTTGACGTCTCTTTTTCCGGTTTGAAAACGGCGGTGCGCTATCTCATTGACGCAACGCCGCAGGCACAACGCGATGTCTCTTTTGTGCAAGACGTTTGTGCGGCATTTGTGGAGGCGGTGATGGACGTGCTTATGACAAAAACACAGCGCGCCATCGAGCAGGAAGCGCCGCGGACGCTCCTCTTGGGCGGTGGCGTGGCGGCGAGTCCCGTGTTGCGCGCGCGTCTGCAAACGCTCGCCGACGAGAACTCGGTAGCGCTTTGGTTGCCGGAGATGGCGTACACAACGGACAACGCGGCGATGATTGCGGCCGCCGGCGCTCTGCGCTTTTCAGAGGGCGACGCGACGCACGATCCGTTTGCGCTCGATGCCGAGCCGGCGCATGTCCTTGGTGAGCTGTTTGTATGAGTCAGGCGATGCTTACACGCTCGGTGGAGGAGATGTATGCGCTTGCCGCGGCGCTTCTTCCCGAGTTGATACAGCGCTCGATTGTCCTATTGCAGGGAGACCTTGGCAGTGGCAAGACGACGTTTGTGCAAGGTGTTGGGCGCGCGCTTGGCGTCGGTCGTCTTATCACGAGTCCCACATTTGCGCTCGTGCACGAGTATCGCGTAGAGCATCCGGACATTGACACGCTTGTTCATGCCGATTTGTATCGCCTGCGCAATGTAGATGTAGCAACATTGGCGGACTTGGGACTTGATGACGCTATAAAAAATCCGCGCACGCTTTTGTGTATAGAGTGGCCGGAGCGCATGACAGAAGATGTGAGCGGCGTACATCTTCGATTTACCATCGATGGACTATGGCGCCTCGTGGAAAAAATGTAATCCCTCCGCGCGGGAGGGATCCAGGCTAGAGAGCGGGCTTGTCGGAGGTCGGTGTCAGGCCGGCCTTTTTTCGTTCCCACGGGTCCGTGGGCTCATCACACATGAGGTTGTTCATGATGTCGGCGACGGTCGCGCCGAGCCTCGTGGGCTGCCCTCGGTCGCCATCATGAGACGGCCAAATGGCCGAAAGAGGCGGCTGATGTTCGGGATCATCCAGCCGCTCATCAAGCGCGTAGTGCATACGCGCGCGCCAATCGGGCGTCAGTCTGTCAACGTATCCCGTTTGTTTTGGCATGATGCAAGCGTACAGGATTTTCAAAAATGGTCAAGTGCCGAGGCGTGCCAAAGCGACAATGGCCGCCGTGTCTGCGCGGAACTGATACGGTCCAAGCGATAAGAGCGACGCACCGTGTGCTTCGGCCGCGGCGAGCTCCTGTTCGGTGAAGCCGCCTTCCGGGCCGATGATGACGATAGCTTCGTTGCGGTCAGGATTTTCTAATGCCGTGACGGCTCTGGTGCTCATGAGGAGTCTGCGTTCCGGCCGCTCAAGAACATGCTCCAGCGTTTGTACGGGCGCGATGACGGGCAACCACGCGCGGCCGCTTTGTTCGGCGGCTTCTTTGACAATGATGTTCCAACGCGGCGGCACTTGCGGTGGGCGTTTGACAACGCGTTCAGTCAAAAGCGGGATGATTTCTTTGACGCCAAGCTCGGTGGCCTTTTCGAGCACAAAGCGCATGCGATCGTTTTTCAAAATGGCGATGGCGAGTGTGAGGTGACTGCTGTGTGTTTGAGCGGCGCGGTTTTCTATGCGCACGAGAACGGCGTCTTTGCTGATGTGCGCAATTGTGCCATCGATGACCGTGCCAAGACCGTCAAAAAAGCGCACGGCGTCTCCCTTTGAGAGGCGCAGAACGCTCATCATCTGCCGATACAAAGGCCCAAGCGGAACGCTCACGGCTTCGTTGCCGACCATCGATGGGTGGATATGAAATTGTCGCGCATTTGGGAGATCCATAGACATGACCTTCACTCCACCGCCACACGGAACACTTCCTCGACGCTCGTGATGCCGTCGATGGCTTTTAAGATGCCGTCTTGCACCATCGTGACCATCCCTTGCTCTTGTCCGATGGTGAGCATGTCTTTGTCCGTGACACTGCCGTCGCGAATGCGATCCTCCACCGCGCCGTCTACGATTAAGATTTCGTAGATGCCCACGCGTCCTTTGTAGCCGCTGCCGCCACACTGGTTGCATCCCTTCGCGCGATACCATGTAACGCCGTGGAGATTTGGCGATTCGCCGGAAGCCGCAGGGATTGCCGCCACAATCTGTTCCACACGCTGTGTCATATCGGGCGCAAGCGTCGCCACTTCTTTGCATGCCTCGCACAAGCGTCGCACCAAACGCTGTCCCATGATGACGCGCAATGCGGGCGCCAAGAGCGCCGGCTCCACGCCCATCGAGAGGAACCGCGGCACGGCACCGGACGCACCGTTCGTGTGAATGGTTGACAAAAGCAAATGCCCCGTGAGCGCGGCTTGAATCGCCGTCTCGGCCGTCTCCTTGTCGCGGATTTCGCCTACCATCACGATGTCAGGGTCTTGCCGTAGCATCGAGCGCAATCCGGCACTGAACGTATAGTCCTTACTGTGGTCAATTTGTGACTGATTAATACCCTTGAGTTTGTATTCCACCGGATCCTCGAGCGTGATGATTTTCACTTCCGGCGTGTTGAGCTTCCTCAAAATGGCGTACAGCGTAGTCGTTTTTCCAGATCCGGTCGGTCCGGTCGTAACGATCATGCCATTTGGTTTGACGATTTCCTTTTCGAGTTTTGCGAATGCCGCCTTTCTAAATCCGAGACCCTCAAATTCCAAATTGATCGCCGTCGGTACCAACAGGCGCATGACGATGCTCTCGCCATACGCGGTTGGGAGCGTGCTGGTGCGCACGTCGACTTTTTGGCCGCCAAACTGAATCGTGAATCGGCCATCCTGCGGTCGGTCGGTAATGTTGAGTTTCAAACCTGCCACCAGTTTAATGCGGCCGACGAGCTGTTTCCAGCGTTCCTTGTCTACGGTCGCCACGTTTTGCAGAACGCCGTCGATGCGATAGCGAATCGCGATGTTTGTTTCCTCGGCTTCGATGTGTACGTCCGACGAGCCGATCTCGAGCGAAGCGGCAAGCAAGATGGCAATCAGATTTGTGACGTTCGTGTCGCGCAGGAGCGGCTGGAGCGCTTGAATGGACGTGATGGCTTTTCGATACCGCACAATGTCTTCTTCCGGAATCTCCACGTCCGTCGAGACGTTGCGAATTTTTGGGAGCGTGGCGTAGAGCTTGAGTCCTTGCTCCAAGCTCTGTGCGGACGTGAGGTACAGCGCCGTGTGTGCTCTCTCGCGCTCGCCGATTTGAAACGCTATCTCCTTCACCTGCTCGTTTGAAAGGTCAACGGCGGCGATGCGAATTTCCTCGCCGTGCAAAAGGAACGGGATCATCTTGAGCGCGCGCGCTCGTTCCTCGGCAAGCAAACGTAACGCTTCGGGGTTCACGGGGAAGCCCTTGAGGTTGATGTATCCGACTCCCGCTTGTATCGCCTTGCGCTCGGTGGCCTGTTCCACTTGCTGTTCACTGATGCGCGCCATGCGCACGGACAGTTTTTCCTGCGGTGTCATGTCGTCGTCGGATTTCTGTGGCGGCTGTTGTGGTTGCGCGCCGCCGCTTTTCATCAGATCTTCAATGGATGGTTGCTGTTTTGCCATAAGACCTTTTTCAAAATAGATTCACAGCCGAAAAACAACATCTTTCTGGCGA
>CAYHRP010000034.1:0-7566 GCA_964359145.1 uncultured Gammaproteobacteria bacterium
AACGTTTGCATGGCGAGTGTACGCGCCAAGTGGCGATTGGACATAAGGTACGAAAGAAAGAAAAGCTGTGTTGAGGGACCTCTGAACAAGTCCCTTTATTTTACAGCTTTTCCATCGTAATGACCACAAGCGACACAGACGCGATGCGGTTCAACCGGCGCCTTGCACCCTTTGCACACGGAGAGATTCATCTTTTTGAGCGCAAGATGCGAACGTCCACGACGCTGACGCGACGAGGATCTGCGTTTACTCGGAATCGTCATAGAAATGGTAGGTTATGAACGGACGCAAGCGTATCAACTTGCATTGAAAGCGTCAAGCGTTGACAGAAGGCGCACGCCGTGATTCACTGCGCACGCCATGTCGAATACCGACAGCACATTCCAAACAGGCGACTGTGTGCTCGCCTATTGTGATGACCAGCACACCGTACGCGTCATGTGTTGGATTCTGCGTGAGGATACAGAAGGTAAGTTTGTCGCGCTGACTCTTATTGATCCAAACACGACCAGTGAGAGGCCTGCGATGCGCCTCGTAACGGTTCAAGATCCTCGGAGGTTTGATTTGAACTTTCGCAAAGGCTTTACCGGCCACCTCCCCGCTATTGCACGACACTCTATCAGCGCCTGTGTTCGAGTGCTTGCCCCTTTTTTGCGGTAGACCATGAGCGGCGCACCACACACCACTGCCGTTACATGGGAGATTGGAGATTTTGTCCGTATTGCCGGTAACGGCGGCGGACAACCCTCCGGATGGATCGTGAAAATGGGATCCGACGGCGAGGAGGTACACATTCTGACGGCGCGCGGCGACATGCGTCACGGAGCCGTTATTGGCCGCGGGCAAACCACCAATGTGTGGAGAGCTCACGACTACGGATTCAATGAAGGTGTACGAGTGGCTGTTCGAGCCTTGTACGCGCATAGCCAACGCCCTTGAAATCAACACCCCCCAGTCACTGCTTTGGGGGGTGCACTTTTTTTGATTGTGAGAAACACAAGCCGTGCCAGACTACAACCGACAACCTCCATCCTATATCCTCACTCTACCCCTCAAACTCGGCATCGCCAATCAAAGCCATCGACGCCACCACGTCGCCCGGTGCTTTGAATCGCATGATACGCACGCCTTGCGTGGCGCGTCCAAGCTCGGAAACACTCTCAAGCTTCGTGCGCACCACTTGGCCCATCTGCGACATAATAAGCATGTCTCCCAAATCTTTTTTGTTCACAATCCGAATGCCGGAAATGCGCCCGGTCTTGTCGTTGACGCGCGCCGTTCTCACACCCAATCCGCCGCGACTCTGCTCCTTGTACTCGTTCAAACTCGTGCGTTTTCCGTAACCGTTTTTCATCACTACAAGCAGTTGCAATCCCACCTTGGCGACTTTCGGATCAAACACGCCCATGCCCGCCACATGATCATCGCCCTTCAAA
Organism: uncultured Gammaproteobacteria bacterium; assembly: GCA_964359145.1. GTDB lineage: Bacteria > Patescibacteriota > Patescibacteriia > UBA9934 > UBA11717 > 2-02-FULL-53-10. The sequence goes on from CAYHRP010000034.1 coordinate 1,437, forward strand.
CGGATGCCGCGCACACCGGAGGCCGTACGCCCCATCGCGCGCACATCCTTCTCGGAAAATCGAATGGACATGCCATCGCGCGTCACGAGCATGATGTCGTCCCCGCCGGACGACGGCTTCACCCAATCCAATCGATCACCCGACTTGAGCTTTATCGCATTAAGACCGCTTTGGCGCACATGCTCAAAATCCGCAAGCTCGGTTTTCTTAATCGTGCCGCCGCGCGTCGCCATCACCAGATACTTAGTGTCGTCCATTTCCGCAAGCGACAGCACTGTTGTCACGCTTTCCCCGGGCGCCAGCTGTAAAAAGTTCACCATCGCTTGCCCTTTGGCCGTACGCGACGTCTCCGGAATGTCGTATGCTTTGAGTTGAAACACACGCCCGGACGTCGTGAAAAACAAGAGACGTGTGTGCGTACTCGTAGAAAACACGCGGTCAACAACGTCCTCTTCCTTTGTCGTGAGTCCCGCCACACCCTTCCCGCCGCGCTTTTGCGTCTTAAACTCCTCGGGAGAAATGCGCTTGATGTATCCGTCGCGCGTCATCATCACCATCGTGTCCTCGTCCGGAATGACATCCTCAATCGAAAACGCCTTCACTCCGTGCTTCACAATCTGCGTGCGCCGCTCGTCACCGAACGTATCGCGCATCTCCCGCACTTCGTCCGCGATGACACCGAGCATTTTATTCTCGGACTTCAAAATGCTCGTCAACTCCTTGATCAGCGCGCGCTTTTCTTCCAGCTCCTCTTCAATCTTCAGGCGCTCCAAGTTCGCCAAACTCTGCAAACGCATTTCCAAGATTGCCTGCGCTTGCGCCTCCGAAAGCTTAAACTTCTTTTGCAAATTGCGACTCGCCTCGTCCTTGTCTTTTGACGATTTTATCGTCTTGATAACCTGATCGATTTTGCCAAGCGCAATTGTTAAGCCCTCCAAAATGTGCGCGCGGTCTTTGGCTTTTTGCAAATCAAACTCGGCGCGACGGCGCACAATCTCACGGCGATGCTTCACGTATTCCTCCAAGAGTCCCTTGAGACTCATCAATCGCGGCTGAACGCCATCAATGAGCGCCACCATGTTCATGTGGAACTTCGACTGAAGCGGCGTCTGTTGGAATAAGCGGTTGAGCACCTTCTTGGGATACGCATCTTTTTTGAGCTCGATGACGATGCGAATACCCTCCTTATTGGACTCGTCGCGCAAATCCCGAATGCCCTCGATTTTTTTGTCGCGCACGAGCATGGCAATTTTCTCAAGAAGCGTCGCCTTGTTTACTTGATACGGGATCTCGTGGACAAGAATGCGGTAGCCGCCTTTGTTTTCCACGATTTCGGTTTTCGCGCGGAATACCACGCCACCGCGACCGGTCGCGTACGCTTGTTTGATGTCGTTCACATCGTAGGCGATAGCGCCCGTCGGCATGTCGGGACCTTTCACGAACTCCATCAGATCATCAATCGACGCGTCCGGATGCTCCATGATATGCAAAATAGCATCACAGAGCTCTCGTAAATTGTGTGGCGGAATGTTCGTTGCCATGCCAACGGCAATGCCGAGCGTGCCATTCAAAAGAAGGTTTGGGAGTTTGGAAGGAAGCACCGTCGGCTCTTGATGCTCGCCGTCATAGTTTGGGATAAAGTTCACCGTTTCTTTTTCGATATCCAAAAGCATTTCCTCGGCAATGCGATGAAGCTTGGACTCCGTGTAACGCATCGCTGCCGCACTGTCGCCATCGAGCGAACCAAAGTTTCCCTGTCCGTGCACAAGCGGATAGCGCAGAGAAAAATCCTGCGCCATGCGCACCATCGAGTCGTACACCGCGCTGTCGCCGTGCGGATGGTATTTGGCGAGCACCTCACCGACGACCGCCGCCGACTTGCGATACCGTCCTCCCGAGCGCAAACCAAGCTTCCACATCGCATACAGAATGCGGCGATGCACCGGCTTCAAACCGTCGCGCACATCCGGCAGCGCGCGCGATACAATCACGCTCATCGCGTAATCCAAATACGCCGTCTGCATCTCTTTGAGAATCGAGCGGTCGACGATTTTTCCTCCGTCTTCCATCAAGGTTGCTTCTTGTTCTGACATAGGCGTAATTATGGACCCTCTGTTTCAACGGATGCGTCTTCGAGAACGGGTGCATCCACGATCCAAGACGATGCCGGCTCCGTATCGGATGTTGGCGTGTCTTCCGTAGACGCGACGACCGCCGCTTCGAGTTGACCTGCCACATGCGCCGTTATCGCTTGCTCGGCGTCCAAACGCTTGCGCTCGTCTTTCAATCCCGTTTGGAACGCTCCAACCGCCTCACCCGCACGTTCGGAGAGATCCGTGACCGAATCAAAAAACGACTCGGTTGCCGCGGTTTCCTCCCGCGACAAGTCCGGCGGCGCAAACACGAGCCGTACTTGTACCACAAATAGCGCCACGACCAACACGCCAACCATCGCCAGCACGCCAAACAAACTCATGCGACGGCGCATGTACTCTTCCGGTGTGAATTTGGACCAAGGATGCATAGTGTAATATCTATATCTCTACCCTCTCGACAGCAGGACGAGCAGGATGTCGTCCTGCGGCAGTTTGGACTCCTGAATTTTGAATTTGCTTCCTTCTTCCGTGCGCATAGAGCCGACCTCTTTCACAAACGCCTTCACCGGTGCGAGCTTTGCCTTGAGACCATTCTCCTCAAAGTGCACGGGAATAACGACGCGCGGCTCCACGGTGCGCATGGTCTCGGCCGCGAGCTTTGGATCCATCACGTCGCCTCCGCCCACAGGCAAAATCAAGATGTCCACGCCCTCCAAAAGTTCCAGCTCCTTTGCGTTCAGCGCGCGATTCAAGCCGCCAAGAAATCCAACCGTCATTCCCTCGGCAAAGATGCGAGCAACTTTTTTGTTGCCCGTGCCATCCTCGGACGCCGCGCGCGCATCGAGCGTTACGCCTTTCACCTCATACTCGCCCGGGCGTTCAACCACAAACGGCGTGCCTTGAATGGTCGCCACGTTTCCGTGCACCGGCCCGGGTTGGCTCAAAAACACCACATCGGCTGTCAACGCGCGCATGCGCAATCCCGTGCTGTTTTCGTATGGATCGAGCACAACCGTCACCTCTCCCGTCGTGGGCTTGGCACTCAAAGAAACGCAAGAATTTCCGTGATACGTAATGGTCATAGTTGGTATATATTAGCACTTTTTTTGAAAATTGAAAAGGGGGGTCCTCTGCAAAATGGCTCCTTTGAGAAAAACAAACCGCCGCCCGGGGAGAGTACCCCAAGCGGCGAATTAGCCGGCGCCACGCACGGTAAAACGCGCTTCCCAATCCACGCGCGGCCAGTGCTGAACAAGGACGTTGCGCAATCCCGTGCTATCTTGGCTGGACCATGCGCGAACGGCGTCGCGACGCTGACTGCGCGTGACGGCCCATGCGTTCAACGCACGCACGTACGCCTCGGCCACCTCTTGCGTCTGTGCCGTGAGTACACGACCGAGCGACGCGCCGTCCGTAAGCGAGACCAATAGCGGCCGACGCTCGGGCGACATCGCGTCCCACGCCGCTTGCACGCGCGCCACAAAATGCAGGAATGCGCCCGACGCAAAGTAGCGCAACCAGTCATCATCGGACGTCCAATGGCGCGCCGCTTCTGTAAGCGCCGCCTTGAGCGAGGGTTCTGTTCGGATGTTCGAGAAGATCTCTCTCGCTTCCTCGACTTTATACCCTCCGTCTACGGCGCGCCCAAATGCGCGCCCAAACCACGGATCCGCCTGTTGGCGCTCATTCACATTGGAAAGGGCAGCTTCGTGGAACTGCGAAGGATGTACATCCTTCCACTCCACGGCATCCAACAGACGCTCGCCCACGCCCGCCTGCGCCATCGTGGCAAACAGGCGCATGAACGCGTCTCCATCGCGCCCATCGCGGCTCACCGTCTGACGCGCCAGAACACGAAACCACACCTGCGGCGTCTCAAAGAACGCCTCTTGCTGTTCGTGTGGCCAACGTGTGAATCCTCCCACCACGGCCGCTAGTTCCTCCGTTGAGCGCAGAGAACCAAGACGCTCCCACGCGTTCGATTGCACCGCCATCGCTTGCGCAAGACGCGTATGCGCCTTCACGGCCGTGGTAAACAGCACGCGCGCATGCCAAAAGAGGTCGAGGTCATCGTCGGACACCTCGTCGCCCATCTGCAAATAGAAGTTGTACGCATCGACAGCCAATGCGCGCAACAACTCTTCTGCATACCGTGCGACGCGATGTACTTCATCAACTTGTAGCGGCTCTGCGAACACCGCCTCGCCCCCGTGCTTGCCCATGAGCGTCTGCGCCACGCGCGCGGTCGTTTCGATGTAGTGCTCGGCAAGATCCTCCGGTGCGAGTACGACACGCTCTACAAACAGACGCAGTGTTTGAGGCGTCACGAACACGCGGCGGCGAACTTCATCGTCGAGCGTGAACGCCACAGATTCCCACGTTCGCTTCGTTTGCGGCGCGAGCCACGCCTCCGACACCATCGCGTTGATGTACAAGGAACGCGACAGCGGTTGCCACAACCCGCCGGCCGACGCAGGCTTTTGCACGACCGCGCGCGAAAAGTACGCGCGTACAAACCCCGCTTCCGGCATGACGCCAAGCACGCGCCGCCAATCCACGCACCGGCCCATCTTGACCTCAAGCTCTGCGCGCTCAATGCGCTCAAGGCACGCCGAGTGCATCGCCATCGTTGTGAGAGGCCAACCGTTGCTCTGCAAGAGCCCCATCTTTGCCCAGTGCGCAAGCTGATCGCGCGTAGCCGATGGCAATAGCTCAAAGCATTGCCGCCGATCGGATCTGCCGTCCGCCTCTACGATAAAGGCGTTTCGCGCCAAGAGGGCTTTGATGCGCCGCCGCGGCTCGTCGAGGAGCTTCTCGGCAATCACGACAAGCTTGGGCATGTTCTCGGCAAACGTCAGGACACGCGCCGCCTTTGCGACGTCTCCTCCCGTCGCGCAGTCAAGCGCGAGGTTGAGAAGAAGCACAAAGGTCGCCTGCGCTGCCCCGCGGCCGCGCGGCTTGGACAAGTCAAGGTCGTAGCGCTCGGCCACGCGCGTGAGCACAGAGCCGGCCATCGCCTGCACATCAAGCGATACATCCTCATCCATCAAAACTCGCAGAGCGTCCCTCACGAGAGACGCCTGCGCCAAAGCCTGTTCGTAGGCATCTCTTTGGAGAACGAGTGCGTTTTCCATTTTAAGTTTCGTGGCGACGAATCGCCGTATGCCGCGCGCCACGGAGTGATGCGCGATATACGACGAGGGAGCAAGCGCTCCCTCGAAAACTAGCAGTCCAAACTACCTACCAATGTACCAACAGTCTTGTCGGCGTGCTCCTCATACAGTTTGGCAACCACGGCAAAGTGCCGCGCCATCGCCTCTACGTGCGGCTCGAGAAGATCTTGCTCGAGCGCGACACGCTCCACATGAGTGGAGCAACTGATGGCATCCTCGAGGAGCCCTTCGTCAAAATCCGTGAGGCGTTCGAAAAACTCCTCGTCATGTTCAATATCGCCGTCATTCATCGCACAGATGACAAACGCAACGAGGTCAATGAAGACCTTCTCGCCATTGAATAGTCCCCGCTCTCCCGTTGGATCCATGCACCGGTAGAGCTCCTTGCGCGCCTCTACGTTCATACCAATCACCGTCATGACGTAGAGCTTGGCGCGCTCTGGGTCGATGACGATTGGCACTGTAACCGTCTTGCCACTCGTCGTCGTGATCGTCACGACGCGCTCGGCAAGCTCGGCATCAACCTTGTCTTCAGCGAGGCCGCGCACAACCATCTGCTGGAACAGGTGCAAACCGTCCGGCTTGCCAAACAGCGTGAGATCGGTGAACATCACGTCCACCGCCGTCTCGGGCGGCAGAAGCGGCAAGAGCACCATCTCGTCGCCGCATCCAACGCTGTTGCGGCAAACTTCGGCCGCAAGCACAACGGGCATCCGCGCCAGCTCGGCACGAGCCTCATCAATAGGCATCAAATCGTAGCGCTTGGGTGCGCCACGTCCAACAACATCCAAAGCCTGTGGAAGTTTTGTACGTCCATCAGTCATGGTGAACCTGTCTCTTTGATACCAAATCCACGCGTCA
>CAYHRP010000035.1:0-7505 GCA_964359145.1 uncultured Gammaproteobacteria bacterium
CGCCAAGTCCACATCAATATCACCCCAGCGATTGTTCAAAATGCGAATAAAGTCCGAATACGCCGCCGCTTCGCGCGATGTAATGAGCCCGATGCGGCTTGGGAGATCTGGGAGTGGCCGCTTACGCGACACGTCAAACAGCCCCTCGCTTTGCAACTGTTTTTGCAGACGCACAAACGCCGCCTTCAATCCGCCCTCGCCCGACACCTCAATCGCATTGATGTTGAGCGTGAACTGCCCGGAACGCGGATACACCTTCGGCGTTGCGTGAACCACGATGCGATCGCCGTCTTTGATATCTACGTTGAGTTGATACACGGTCAAAAAACAGCGCAACACGACACCGTCTTTCAAATCTTTGAGAACAAACCAAACCCATTTTCCATCCGAAACGCGATACTCGGCGACTTCGCCTTCAACAAGTAAATGAGGACCCGCGATACGAAAAAGCTGATCGTTGATGAGTTCCACGGCCGCGGCCACCGAAAGCGCGACCGGTTTACCGGGCACGACATCCATCGCATCTTCATCACGCGAAGGCAACTCAAACAACGATGCCTGATCGGTCATACTCAAATAGGGACATCACGCTATAAACAAGGACTAAGGCTTCAAGGGTTTCTTGCGAAGACGGAACACAAACACATCGTCAGCATCCCAATGAAAGTCGGGACTCGCCCAATCGTTGATGAGCCAAGACCCGTCATCGCTGCGACGCACGTTAAAAACGCGAGGATTGCGATCACGGCCTGAAATCGGTTTTATCCCTATTCCAACATACTCACCAATAGGTTGATCGGTGTACGAAATACGATATTCAAGTGCGTCTTCAGGAAGGCACAGTTCAAGTCCCAACTTTAAAGCACGATCCATAATTTCTGGATAAGATGCACCGTTTGGGAACCCAAGATCAGCAACAGAGAGACGAATAAGGTGGTGGGTTTCACGAGGCTTGAGGGTGGTGAAAGTTTTGTCTGTGTAAATAGAGCGTTTGAAGTCGTCAGAATCCACCATGAATTCTCCTTCACCTAAAAATTGGTGTCCCCCAAGTCTCATACGAGATTTCATATCCTCCAACGTTCTTCCACCTGAGTCTTGATCGAACCTCCGAATCTTCCGTTCCGGGAAAGATAGGTAGATATGTTCAATATTGTGTTGAGCAATTTTATCGAAAACACCAGAATCAATCTTGCCGACATAGGCCTTGGTTGATTCATTGATTTGATCATCCGATCTCGCAATCTGGTGTGATTCACAATCAAACACGACGAGCATGTCCGTGTCGGTGTTTCTTTGTGATCGCAATTCCGCTATGCGCGGGTCGCGAACGTAGCCGAACTCTTCGATTGGTTCGTCGACCTCGTACAGGAATCGCAGTTCAGATGCGGTGAGAGCCGTGCCGGCTTTGGTCTTCTCTTCCAGCACAGACATCTGTTCTGAATCATTCGTCCTTTTCAAGAATTTCTCGCCCTTCTCACCGAATTCTTTCAGCTTTAATTTTAAGATCGGCGCCATGAACGCATCCATGTTCTGCTTTTTAGCGATGCCGCGCACTTCGGCGATATCACCATCTTCCCAGCGAATGGCGATGCGGGGGATTGTTGAGTTCCCGTCGTCGTCGTCTGAATAGTACACGTAAAAATCACCGGTCGAGAGTTGGGTTTTAGCTGTTCGTTCCCCAGCCGTGCACCATCCTGTGCCCTTGCCTCGGATTGTTGACGTGAGTTCTGTAGCATCACTTCCCTGATCGTATTTTTTCCAAACACCTTCTGTGACTGGTAGGAGATGCTCGGGAATGGGATGCATCAGCTCGTTCGCCCAAGCATACAAGGCGGCAAAATTTTCTTTGGCCATCGCCTGGTTGAAATCCGTACGCTCGGATGCTTGAATATCGTATTCGAATTCGATCCCTTCGCCACGAAGGTGTTTTTCCAAGGCATCGACAATGTACGCCAATCCTTCATAGTTGATATCCGGAAACGGGGCAACGGTGCCTTTGGAGCGCTTGGGAAATACTTTCTTCTCTTTATCGTATTCCTGAAGGCCGACGACCGAACGCAAAATCCAATACTTGAGTTCTGGCGGAATGGCGCTGGAATCCGTGTTGCCAAAATAATCGACCCACTGCTCAAGCGAGGCACGTTGATCGGCAAGAATCGCGTCAGCGTGCTTGTGGCGGGCTTCCTGCAACTGCTCATCTGAAAATTGCGCATAGTCTCCAGCCTGGCCGCGCTCGCGGACGATCTTTTCTTGCAACTTCCAATAGTTCTCCGAGATTTCGTCGAATTGCGTGACGTTCGCATCCAGGAATCGCGTCTTCAACATTTCCAAACCGCGACGTTCACCCCCTTTGCCCGTTTCCGTAAAGGCAATACGATTCAGCCGTTGAATATATCGATCGATGCGTGCTTCGCGCGTTTTCGGCCCGCCTTCACCTTTGCTCACGGATTGTTTCACCGCACGAGCGACTTCATGGCTTCCGGGCAAATCCGAAAACTTCCTGGCGAGAAAGGATTGTTCGGGGATTGAGCCGTGTTCAGGCATAAAAGAGAATTATTTTAATGACGCACCAAGCGAACGCGCTCGCCTCGTCGCTCCCTTTTCTTCACGGCACGGTCTACTTCGACGGACTTCTCAAGCTGATATTTTTGACGAAGAAATTCAGGATTCGAGCCTTCTTTCATATGGGGGAATTGTATGCAACGCTGTGATGTCTACAGATTCACAAGATCAAACCACGCGGGTTGAAACCAACCGACAATCAAAACATAGCCAACCGTAAACACCGTCAATGTGACAAGCGTCTCGAGCCAAATCCAACGATCTTCTTTGCGTCCAAACACGCCCATGTGGCCAAGCGGCATCACCACGGCGCCAAGTACCACATAAAAGATGCTCCCATACACCGCCACCGAACCCCATGTATACGGGAGAAGCTCTGGAATAGCATCGACAATGACCGTCACAGGATACAAGACGCCAAACGCGATGCCCGTCACAATGTGCATGAGCAAACCCAACGCAAATACTTCGCGATCTTTGAGAGTGCGCCGTCCCCAACCGTGATGCACGTCCGGAAGTAAAAAGTGTCCTTTATGTGTGCGCCGCAGTTCGCCAACGATGGCCGGCACAGCCAATACAAGCGCGAGCAATGCGCCAATGGATGCGCTAAGAATGATGTCGTTTATGATCATGGATTGGTTCCATAACGCGCAAGAAAATCGTCGCGGTCCATATGAGCCGCCGCCACGGGACGCGATTCCTCGGCAAAGTGCGCCGCACGTATTTCTTCCGAAATGGGCCCATCGATGGTAAACCCGAGGCGCTCCAAAAGACGCGGATTTTTCGCCACAATCCATGATGTCCCTTTGACAGACGTGACGTCCGTAAATTCTTCATCGTCCCGCAAACGGCGTGCAAGCTCGCGTAATCCGGCCTCAACGTCGGCGCGCAATGCGGCAATGCCAAGAGCGCTCGATGGCGCAAGATGAATGTGCGCCATGCCCTCGGAAACACCGAATGCCAACGTCTCACTTAGCGGCATAAATTCGTTGTACAAAAAGAATTGCTTACGCTGTCTTGCCTCAAATGCTTCACGCGTGATGTGTTTGCTTGCAACGTCATTCATCACATAGTTGACGCTCTCCACAAGCGCATCGATGTCTTCGGCAGGCACAGACGCAATCCGCCGGCGAAGCTCCTCTGTCAAAAATTCGGCGTGTTCCGGCATCGTGCTCCCTATGGATTCTCTGAAGCGCGAAATGAGCACGACCTTTGCATCGTGCGATGGAGGCAGGTTCTTGAGAACCCCACGCACATTGGCCTCCAAACGCGCACGATCAACAAGCCCTGTTCTTGCCGTTGGCTCGGCGGGCTCTTGCGTTGCGCGAGGTTCTCTATCCTCGGGAAAAGGTGACGGTCCGTGTTCTCCCATATTGTTCGCTTTTTGTTATCGTACTCTAGGCGACACAACAATCACAACCTTCGCGCCGTGTTCAGGGTCGCCGTCGTTCCAGTCTCCTATAGCGTTCATAAGAACGTCTTCGCGATAGACATACGATGCGCCGTTGCGCGTTCCGGGATCATTCACAATAAAAATACCGCGCTTAGCATCAAATCCTCGAAGCACAAGCATGTGATACAACGGCCCTTCGCCTGTAAAATTGGGATTGCCAAGCGCACGGCCATACGCGGGAACAATTACAAGATGTCCCTTGAGCAACGCCGACTGCAAATCGACAACGCTTGGATTTTCGAGCCGTGAAAACAAAATGTGTTCATACTTCTGCGAAGCAAACCGAACCGTTTCTGCGGCTGTCGTATCGAGATAATCGCCGTAACGCTCCGTTTGGAACGCCACAAGCGAGAGAATTTCCGCGTCCGCCGCGTCCGCCGTGGACAAGTCAACCAGCACGTCATCGAAGAAATCCACCGCCATGAGCACGCTCGCTTCTTCGCACGCCTCCTGATACGGCAAACTCCAGTTTGCGTGCGGCGCTTGAGAGGTAAACGGCACGGCAAGATTGATGGAATCGTCCGTCGTTGGTCGTACGTCGTCCGTCGTGATTAAGGCGGCGTCTTGCTCTGGTGTTGAGATGGCCTCCTCATTCGCCAAAGCTACGGAGGACGGATCACGTTCGTTCGCAATGACAAGCACATCCCTCTCCGTCTCTTCCAACTCAAGCGGAAACACAAACGGTATATTTTTGTCCGTGAGCGTCCCCACTTCCTCAAACGTCTGTGCTTCCGGAAGCGTCGCCTGAAATCGTGTTTGCCGCCATTGCTCTCCGAAACGCACGAATGCAAGCGCGCTCATAAGAGCGACGATGCAGGAGAGAACAACAATCCATCTGCTTTTGCGCATAGGGATAAGGCGAGTGACTAGCGGCTAGGCTGCTGGCGTTCCGCCCACTCTTTGAGCAGACGAGTGGCGCGCGCGTCGTCTTCGTTGTACTCGACGATACGATCCAAAAGCGCGCGATTCCCCGTCGCCAACCATTCGTGATACCACCGAATCGAGTTCACGCCGCCGACGTCCTCTCCGCGCCAAGAAAATCCCAAATACTGCGCAATATCCTTGAGCGAGTAAAACGACAACGGAAAAATAATCCGCGAACGCAAAGCTGCGTTGATGTCCACAAAGTTGTTTTCCCAACTTTCAATAGCCTGCTCGGGCGCGCCGTAGCGCTCAATCATCCGCGCGCATACGCCAATTTCATACCAACCGTAGTGATACACGGGCGCGTAGCGATGCTCGGCCAAGAACGCCGCAAATTGATCCCATGCCGCGCGCTCGCCATCGAGCGTCTCGGCCAAAAACGCCCTGTACGTTGCCACTTTGCTTCCGTCCTTTTGCGTCTCCAAAAGAAGCGCACCAAAAAGATAATCCACGTCGCGCACCGGATCGGATTCCACGTCAAAGTAGATTTCCGTGCCGGATGCCTGAAAGGTGACGGGCTCCACCACATCGTGCACGCGTTCCTTGAGCGCGATGGCTTGACGTTGCAAAAACGCCACGCGCTCGTCATTGGTGGTGAAGATCTTTGACTGCACCACGCTCAAGTCCGCCGTCGCCAAATCAAGCACGGAGCGAATGCCTGCGCCGCGCAACTCCTCGATTTCTTCTTGCCGCACGCGATTCAAAAGCGAGATGTCGTCGCACGATGATGCATCGTCCAAGCACATCGCAAAAAACGGCGAAGCTTTACAACCAGCGGTGAGCGCATGCTGAACTTCCTCACCGCCCAAAATCGCTTCGATGCGCTTGAGCGTCAGACGATAGTCCACTTCAAACGTCTCCAAATCATAGCGCATCACCGTGCCTTCCGGACTCATAATGTAACCGCTCGTTGGCCGCACACCCTGCACGCGCTCCAAAAGCTCGGCGTAAAACGCGCCTTGCAGTTTGTGCTCGTTGCGGATGGACTTTGGCGTGTGTAAACGCTTGATGTCGATGGCAACGTAATAAAAACTCCCCAGATCGCTCCGGCCTTCCACGCGCTCGAGCACATCCGGCCGTCCAACCCAATGCCCGTCCACGAGCACAGCGCCGTACACGGTCTGTGCGCCAGACTTCATAAACGAGACCGTGCGTTGAAAAGCGTCGTCCGCGTCTTCGTCGCGCACTACCTCGTATTGCCCGCGCGCTTTCAACAGTCCCTCATGCACTTCCGGCAACACGCTGTCGTCTATCAAAAGACTTTCGAGCGCGTCCAAATGCGCTCCATGAATAACATGCCGCGCTATCCATCTCGGACATTTAGCATAATAAAAAAAGGATTTTTCCGTGAGAGTTTTCTTCATAGCATGCCGCCAATCGCTAATCGCTAATAGCCAATCACTAATAGCTAATAGCCAATTCTCATTGAGTATAACACGTTGACAGGACGCCAAAAGTAAGCTAGCTTGCAAACAGGACCTTCCAATGATGACCGACCCCCGGACGACGGACGACATCGTTTTTGATTTGGAAACGGGAGAGCCACCGGTAGCGCTCGAAGAGCGCACGCAGTACACCTTCGGTCCGTACCGAATTCTGCGAAAGCTCGGCGAAGGCGGCATGGCGTCCGTGTTTCTCGTTGAGATACGCGGAGCGTTTGACTTCCGCAAGGTGGTGGCGCTGAAACTCATGCACGCGCAGATCATGCGCGAGACTGTACAGCGCCAGATGTTTGTCAACGAGGTGCGCCTCGGCGGTATGCTCCAGCATCCGAACATCGTGCAGATGTTCGACTGCGGCCTCGAGGGCAACCAGCCGTTTTGCACGATGGAGTTCGTGAACGGATGGTCACTCGAGCGCATCTTGGGACGGTGCCGAGAGATGCACATGGAGCTCCCGCCGTCCGTGATCGCCGAAGTGCTCCGTGCCGTGTGTGACGGATTGCACTTTGCTCACACGTTTGTGCACGAGGGCGCGCCCCTCGACTTGGTGCATCGCGACGTCAAGCCGGCTAACGTCTTGATTAGCCGACACGGAGAGGTGAAGGTTGCGGACTTTGGCATCGCCAAGGCTGCCGTCAATGTTCACCACACACAAGCCGGCGTGGCGCGCGGCACGGCGATGTACATGTCGCCCGAGCAGACGCTTGGGCGTGATCTGGATTGCCGTTCGGATGTGTTTTCCGTCGGCTCCATGCTGTACTTTGCCCTCACGGGAATGTTCGCATTTTGGAGTGGTGATCCAAATGATCATCCGCTCGCGGACGTGATGGCAACCATGCATGCCGTACTACAATGTGAGCGCACGTTTGCCGTGCGAACGCTTGCAGAACACCATCCGGCATTCCTTGATGCGTTTAGTCGGGCGACAGAGAAAAAGCGCGAGGAACGCTGCGCCTCGGCCGAGCTGCTCGGCACGGAGCTTGCCGAGATTCGAGCACAGATCGCTGGCCCAACACTCCGCGAGTGGCTGCAAGACAATGCGGCCATGCTGGATGAGCACGGGGTGACAGCCGGCGTGTCGCCGGAAGACCTGTCGCTCTTTCAGGTGACAACGGTCACGCCGC
>CAYHRP010000036.1:0-7477 GCA_964359145.1 uncultured Gammaproteobacteria bacterium
GATTTTGCTCATGTTCAAGAATGCTAAGTCCTGTTTCATAGGGTGACATCTATATGAGCCTGTTTTCCAAAAAAGAAGAAAGATACATTGGCGTGGACATTGGCGCCGGCGGCGTGAAGCTCGTGGAGCTACTGTTTGAAGGTGGCATGTATAAACTTATGACGTACGGTTCCACGCAACGCTCGGCGAATGTGGCCGAACAGCCCATCACGGATAACGTAGGTGAGGCGACGGCTCACGTTAAGCGTTTGATGCGCGACGCGGGCGTGAAGGCGACGAAGGCCGTAGCATCATTGCCCGTGCACGCCGTGTTCAGTTCCATGATTGCGATTCCGCATGTGAAAGATCCTCTGGAGTCACGCAAGCTCGTGGAGCGTCAGGCCGAAAAGCTCATGCCTTTTCCGCTTGGCGAGATGGTGATTGACTTTCAATTTGTGGATGGCAAAACGGCACAGCGCGCGGAGTTGTCCGAGCAAAAGCATGCCGAGCGCGTCCAAACGGCCGGACGCGCGCAGGAAAACGTACGCGTGCTCATCACGGGCGCAAAGCGGAGCATGATTGAAACGTACACGTCGGTATTTCAAGGCGCGGGGCTTGATCTGGTAAGTTTGGAAACGGAATCGTTCGCGCTCATTCGTTCGCTGATCGGCGGCGACAAGAGTCCTATCATGATGCTTGACATCGGTTCGTATCGCACCAACATGACCATTGTGGAAGAGGGCGTGCCGTTTTTGACGCGCAGTATCAAGGTGGGCGGGGCGCTGGTGACACGCACGATGGCGGAGCAACTTTCCGTAGATGTCGAAGAGGCGGAACAGATGAAATACGATTTGGCGCGCAGTGGAGAGCACGGTGTGCCAAAAGCGGTGCAGGATTTGTTTCAGCCTATTGTAAACGAGATTGCCTATGCGATGCGTCTGTACGCGGATTCGGATGTGACGGATCATCGGCGTGTGGAGAAAATCATCTTGACAGGCGGCTCGGCGCATTTGCCGGGGCTTGATATCTTTTTGACGGAGAAATTGAATGCGAGAACGATGGTCGGGGATCCGTGGGCGCGTGTGCAAGTGAATGAAGCGATGCGCTCGCTGTTGGATGATATTGGGCCGCGATTTTCGGTGGCGATAGGACTGGCCATGCATGCAAAAACGCTTGCAAAGAAGCCGGCAAAAGAAACCGCAAAAGACGCGCTCGTCGCGTAGAAGCGTATGCCGCTTTCCCTATGGCAGAAACGACCAGAACCGCTTGGAGTCTTTGTGGTGGATGAAGTGCCAGCATCCGTACATCGTGCGCTCGGTGATCGCTGTCACCGCATTTCCGTTCGCAATGCATTGGTTCCTCTGATGGTGATAGCTACCGTGCATGAGCCTCTGCGCGCCGTGGTGGCACACTTGATAGGTGATGGGCGCGTAGCCTGCTACGTGACAGATAGAGACGACGTCCCTCCGTGGGTGCGGCGCCTGCATCTTCTCGGTCACGATGCGGTACGGATACTCCCGTACGCTCTGTGCGATCACGGGTCGTGGAGCACGCACCTCTGCGAAGAACATATTGATGTCAGAATATGAAACGTCATGTGTGCATCGTTGATGCGGACCCGTTTTTCGCGGGGCTCGTTGCGCGCAAGTGTGAACAGCGGGGATGGAAGACGACCGTGCTTGAGTCATACGACCATGTAGAACGCTGTTTCGAGGAGGGTGTTGACGCGGTCGTGCTTGATGTGGTGGAGCACGAAGATGATGCCGCGGAGGCGATACATCAGCTTCGGACGGCGCGAACGGGGCATGTGCCGATTGTGGTTTTTACGAAGGCGCATGATCCAAAGACCGTGCATCGTTTACGTGCGCAGGGCGCGGATGCCTACCTCATCAAAGGGCATTTTCTTCCTATGGAAGCTGTTGAAAAACTGGCGCGCATCATGGACAGTCAGGTGGTATAATATCTTGACATGATGGACACATCGCCAAAAGGTCTCACGCTTCTTGAGGGCTTGATTTTCGGCGGCATCGTCGTGGTGTTGTTGTTTGCGACGGGCGTGATGGTGTCTTCGGCGCGATCGCGAGCGCGGGACTTCAAGCGGTTGTCGGATGTCTCGCGCGTGCAATCGGCGCTCGAGCTCTACTTCAACGACACGAACGCCTATCCAAAAACCGAAAGCGATCCTATCGTGCTTGGCGATTCGGGAGTGCGGTGTTTGAACGCCGCCGGATTTCAGCCATCGTGCGCCAGTTCGGGACGCGTGTATTTGAATCCCGTGCCCTCGCAAACCGACATTGGTTTGAAAGGCTCGCAACTGCAAGTGTATGCGTATCAAAGCGATGGCGAGCGCTATGTGATGAGTTTTGTGATCGAGCGTGCCATTCCTCAAGCGCAAGTGGAAAAAGGGGTCGTGTGCGCCAAACCGGGTCGCGCGTTTTATGCCACAACAAGAAATATTTGTTCGTTAGATTAGACGATCATGTGGATTCTCGCCGCCAGTATTCTAGGTCTTCTGATCGCCAGCCTCGTCACGGGTGGCGTTTTTCGATGGCACCCCGAATGGGCATGGATGCGTCCAAAGCGAGCCTGTGTCGTGTGCGACGTTCCACGCACGGGGCTTGATGTGTTGCCCATCTTGGGTGAAGTGCGCAGTCTGTGGCGTTGCCGATCGTGCAAAGCGGCGCTCCCGTGGCAGTATCCGGTCATCGAGGCGGTCATCGTTGCGCTTACGGTGTTTCACGTGTGGCGCTATCAGTCGGGGACGTGGATCCCAGAGGCGGGCGATCTGCTTTGGCTTTTTCTCGCGCGTGATATTCTGTTTTCCGTCGCGTTGTTACTCGTATTTGTCTACGACATGAAGTACACGCTTATTTTGCCTGTATACGTCGTTCCTGCGACGATTCTTGCATTCGGCATCAATCTCGCGCTCGGCATCTCGCTCACGTCGCTTCTCTCTGGCATGATCGTTCTCTTTCTGTTCTTTCTCGTACAGCATAGCGTTTCGGGAGGACGATTGCTCGGCTCGGGCGACGTCATCATGGGAGTGCTTCTTGGGGCGATGCTGGGGTTTACAGGCGGCATATTTGCGGTAATGATTGCGTATGTCTTAGGGGCATGTGTCGGCGTAGGTCTTGTGGCAACGGGACGCGCAACAGGGCAGGATCGCGTTCCCTTTGGGACTTTTTTGGCTGTGGGAGGATTCGTAATGCTCGTATGGGGTGATATACTCACGGCGCTTTTATGACGACCGACACCGACAAGCGCGCGGCGACGCAACGCATCAATAAATTGCGCACAGAGATTGCGCATCATCGCTATCTGTATCATGTGCTTGACAGACAGGAAATTTCGGATGCCGCCCTCGACAGTTTGAAGTGTGAGCTTACGGAACTTGAGGACGCCTACCCGTCGCTTGTTACAGAACAATCGCCCACACAGCGCGTAGCCGGAGCGGTTAAGTCGGGTTTGAAGAAGATTGCGCACGATGTGCGCATGCTCTCCATTGAGGATGCCTTTTCGCGCAAGGACGTGGAGACGTGGCTCTCGCGCCTGTATCAGCGCTTCGGTGTTGAGACGCCGGAGCTTTTTTGTGAAGTAAAAATGGACGGTTTGGCCGTCGCACTTCGGTACGAGGAGGGTGAGCTCCATCGCGCCGTCACGCGCGGTACGGGGCAGGTGGGGGAAGATGTGACGCACAACGCGCGCGCCATTGTGGCCATTCCGCTGTCACTGCGTCAGCCGACCGACGACGATCTTCGTGTGCTCAAGGCGGAAGGAATTGGCGAGAGCGCTCTCAAACAACTGGGCGACGTGACAAAACTTTCACTTGAAATTCGCGGAGAGGCCTACATGCCAAAGGATGTCTTCGAGGCGATGAACAAGCGCGAAAAAAAGCAAGGACGCGAAGGCTTTGCCAATCCGCGCAACGTCGCCGCAGGGACGATGCGACAACTCGATCCGCAAGTAACGGCCGATCGCGATCTTCGGTATTTTGGATATGCGCTCATCACGGAGATGGGACTTTCCACGCACGCGCATCAGCATATGGTGATGCGGGCGCTCGGTATCCCTGTCAACCCTCTCATGAAGCAGACAGCGTCTCTTTCAGCGGTTGAAACGTTCCACGACTTGCTCCAAAAGAAGCGCGAACGATTGAACTATTGGACAGACGGCATGGTTATCAATGTGAATGACATGCGGACATTTGATGCGCTTGGCGTGGCAGGAAAAGCGCCGCGCGGGGCGTTGGCGTGGAAGTTTCCCGCACAGGAAGCGACGACAATTTTGAACGATGTGTCGTGGTCGGTGGGACGTACGGGCGTCGTCACTCCCGTGGCAGAGCTCAAACCGGTGACGGTCGGCGGGACGGTCGTGCGCCATGCGAGCTTGCACAACATGGACGAGATTAAGCGCTTGAACGTGCGCATCGGAGACACGGTCATCATTCAAAAAGCGGGCGACATCATTCCAAAGGTCATGCGTGTGTTGCCTGAATTGCGCAGCGGTGATGAAAAAAAGATTCATTCGCCTGAACTGTGTCCCGAGTGCGGATCAAAACTCGATAAGCGTCCGGGCGAGGTAGCGCTGGTGTGTGACGGCCGCGACTGTTATGCGCGCTTGCGCCAACGCATCATCTACGCCGTATCGAAACAGGGATTTGATATCGAGGGTCTCGGCGAGAAGACGGTCGAACAGCTTCTTGACAAGGGGCTTATTCACAATATCTCTTCCATTTTTCTCCTGACGGAGGACGAATTGCGCACACTCGACGGATTTGGCGACGTGAGTGCCGGCAAACTTTTCAAAGAGATTCAGGCGCACAAACGTATTACGCTTCCGCGCTTCTTGACGGCGGTCGGCATCCCGCACGTCGGCTCGGAGACGGCGATTCGCATTGCGGATCATTTTGGATCGCTCGACGCACTCATGCGGGCGAAAAAAGACGATCTGCTCGAAGTGGACGACGTTGGTGATGTGGTTGCGCGATCTATAGAAGATTTTTTTGAACGACGGCGTGTTCGCGAAAACATTGCGGAGTTTCGAAAGCATGGCGGGGAGATTCTCGCGCATAAGCGGCGCATCGGCCGTTTGCGGGGAAAGGTGTTTGTTCTGACGGGCACGCTTCGGTATATGACGCGTGCGGAGGCGAAAGCGGCGATTGAAGCGCTCGGGGGGAAGGTTTCAGGCTCGGTTGGCCGGCAGACGGACTATGTGGTTATTGGCGCCGATCCGGGATCAAAGGCCGACCAAGCGAGGCGCCTCAAGGTTATTTTATTGAACGAACGTGAGTTTTTCGCTATGATTGGTGCTGAACTATCTTGATATGTCTGACACTCTTATTAACATTGACGCGTTGTCTGAATTGGCGCACTTGGAGATTCCGTCCTCTCGGAAGGAAAAGCTTGCCGAAGACATCGGGGAAATTTTGAAGTACGTCGAGCGTCTGCGGGCGCTTGATGTTGGAGGCGAGCGCGATCCGCGCGACATAAGATTCGTGAGCGATCTGCGCGAAGATGTTGTTGGTTCTCGAACACGGGATGAACGCGACGGTGTCGTGCGCAATTTTCCGGGCGTGTCTAAGGACGGTTTGCTCCAAGTACACGCGGCGCTTGAAGGAAGAGACGCGACGCTATGACCATTCGTGATATTCAAAAGCATTATACCGATCGGACGATGAGCGTGCGCGAGGTGACGGATGCGTATCTTGCGCGCATAGAGGAGCGCGACGGAACGCTCGGCGCTTTCTTAGAAACATTTGCCGCGTCTGCGCGTCTGCGCGCCGATGAACTGGACGCGGCCGGTGAGGACGAGCGAGCCAAACCGCTTTATGGGATTCCGTTTGCAAACAAGGATATCATTCTTGTTGCGGGGAAAACGGCCTCTGGCGGTTCGCGCATATTGGAATCGTACACAGCCGCGTACAGCGCGACGGCGATTGAGAGGCTCGAAGCGGCGGGCGCTATCGTTCTTGGGCGCACGAACATGGACGAGTTTGGGTGCGGATCGTCGACCGAATCGAGCGCGTTTGGCGTAACAAAAAATCCTCTTGATCTCGAGCGTGTGCCGGGAGGAAGCTCGGGGGGGCTCGCGGCCGCCATTGCCGCGGAGATGGCGCCATTTGGCATCGGAGGTGACACGGGCGGATCCGTACGACAGCCGGCCGCGCTTTGCGGTGCTTGCGGTCTGCGTCCAACCTACGGAGCGATCTCGCGATACGGACTTATGGCGATGGCGTCATCGTTTGATACCGTGGGTATTATGGCGACGAACGTGGAGGACATCGCGTCCGTGTTTCGCGTTATCGCCGGACGTGATGAGAAGGATGCGAACAGTCACACGGTTGATCTGCCTATCCCAGAGCTTGGTGTCATGGACGTCTCTGGATTACGCATTGGTGTGCCAAAACAATACTTCGACGATCGTTTGGAGCCGGGCATTGTGAAAAATATCGAGCAGGCCATCGCCGCGTACGAAGCGGCGGGCGCCGTGCGCGTGGAACTTGACATTCCGATTCTCGAGGATGCTCTTGCCATCTACTACGTGCTCATGCCCGCGGAGGTGTCGAGCAACATGAATCGCTACGACGGATTGCAGTATGGATCAGTGACGGAAGGCAACGATCTGCTCTCGCACGTTCGTGCCACGCGTGGCGCGGGATTTGGCGACGAGGTCAAGCGTCGGATTCTTCTTGGAACGTTTGTGCTCTCGGCCGGCTACGTGGACGCGTACTACAAGAAGGCGGTGCGAGCGCGGGAGGCGCTTACGCGCGCGCTCGAGGAGGCGATGCGCGACTGTGATGTGATTATGGGGCCGACAAGTCCGACGATTGCGTGGAAAATAGGTGAAAAGTTTGACGATCCTGTGACAATGTACCTTTCGGATATCTATACCGTGGTGCCGAGTTTAGCGGGTTTACCGGCCATTTCCATTCCGTGCGGCACACTTGACGGATTGCCCATTGGGCTTCAAATCATGGGACGGTTTGCGCAGGATGCGAAGGTGATGGATGTTGCGCATTGGTATCTTGAACGCCCACAATAGTATGGTCGTCGTTTCCGTTGTGGTCGCATTACTTGCATTCGCGGTGATTGTTGCACTTGTGGGTATGGCGTACAGGCAGTTGAAACGGTTTTCTTCCGAAGTGCGCAGTGAGCGATTGGATCGGCAAGCGGTGGTCTCAAAGATGGACGATATTGAGCGTCTGACAAAAACACCAACGCGCATGGCGCACCGCGTGGCTCTACAGGAGGCGGACAAATTGCTTGACTACAGTTTGAAAGCGCTCGAGATTCCGGGAAACACTATGCTCGAACGCTTGAGCGAGGGTGCGCGCACGCATCGATCGTTGCGCAAGATGATTACTGTGCGTTCGCGAATGGAGCCTCTACTCTCAAAGCCGCATACCGTGCTCGCGCCGTCGCAAGTAGAAGATGCCATTGAACAGTATCGCAAAGCCCTTAAGACGTTGGGCGTGTTGTAGGATATGTCATTGTAAGCG
>CAYHRP010000037.1:0-7461 GCA_964359145.1 uncultured Gammaproteobacteria bacterium
AAGAATGATCAGTGGTCCTCTTTTTGTGAGGCACGCGACGGCACGCATGACGTCCTTCTTGCCACGCGCATGGGATCGCTTGTTCCACCGCCACCGCACGTTTCGACTTTCGTCCTGCAATCCGGCAGTCGGGACTATTCCCAAGACGATCAGAACCCGCATTACGACGCAAGGTGGTGTCTCAAAAACACTCACGAACGCACGGGAGCCCCAACGTATTTTTTTGACGTTCTTCCGCGTCCGGAAGATGGACCGCTTCATGTAGACCTTTGGCGCCCTCCGGAGCGTCTATCGCTTTTGGATATGGCGCATGTAAAAACGACGCATGGTCTTTCTGAAACGCTCATCACATCCATCCGCCAAACGGATCCGTCATCTCTGTTTTTGGTGTATCACAATCGTCTTGGAACCGCTCGCTTTCTTCTGTGCCTATCGTGCGAGTATCGGTGGCTCTGCGGCGCCTGTCATCGCCCGTTGCGAGTTGACGATACGTCATTCTCCTGCACCGGTTGTAAAACACGCTTTCCCCTTCCCCTCTCGTGTCCCTCCTGTCATGGAACGAATCTCACCACAAAAGGTATCGGTATAAAGAACCTGCAGTCGCGTCTCCGTCGTCTGTTTGAGGACCGCGTGGTTTGTACCGTACAAGCCGGTGATACGTTTCCCGAGCGCGGCATTGCGATCGTCACCAATGCTCTGTGGTCTCATGCTATCCTTCCACCCATATCCGGCATAGCCATCCCCTATCTTGAACATGTCTTCGTGCACACTGGTTTTGATGCCGAGGAACGCGCCTATCGTACGATACGGCGATTAGCGGGACTGGCGCTTGATTTTGGCGTGCCATGCATCATGCAGGCGTGGGACGCGGCATTGCTCTCAAGCGCGTTGCGATCGACTCAAAAAATATTTCAGGAGGAGAACACCCTCCGAAAACAGCTTGGCTATCCCCCGTTTCAAAATCTTGTCACCGTTTTGAATACAAAAACAAACTCCGTCGTAACAAAGCGTCTCTCACCTGATGTTGTTGACGCGACGCTCGCCTCTTTGCCACCATCATTTGATATCAGTGTCCGGTGAACCCGGCATAGAAGGAGGTCGACTCACTTCCTCATCAAAAACCGCAAGGGCTTATCCTTCCAATCTTGCGCGTGCGGAATACCAACACGTGGCACCGCGACGATGTGAGTTTTCGGCACACGCACGCCGCGGTCTTCAATCCACAAACCAGATAGATGACCAACCGCCTTGCCGTTTTGCGCACCCGTCACATGAAAAAATTTTGTCACGTTTCCGGGTCCTATAGCGTCTTCAACGCCACGAATGAGGATGGCCGCCGGATACCCCGTGTCGCCCACAACGTAATTGAGCATCCAGTGTATTCCATAACAGAGATACACATACCACACGCCTTCCTTGCCAAACATGACGGCGTTGCGGCTCGTCATGCCGCGCGACGCATGCGATGCCTTGTCATGTGGACCGTCATACGCTTCCACTTCTGTGATCATGGAGGCAATCTCCCTATTATGCCATCGGCGCACAAGAAATGTGCCAAGCATGGCGCGCGCTTGCCGTACGGTGGGCGTTTGTCTACTTGTAATCATGTACGAGACGTTATGCCTTGCAACGATGGTAATACGGATGTACGCGCCGCTGATGGTTGCCGTACTTTCTGCCTCTCGCGCGGTGGTATGACGGCGACGATGAACGCCAGTGTCATCCATCCAATAGGATGATTCAAGTACGGACTGAAGATATGCGTTACGACGAGAGCGACGAGTGATGCCAGGAGTCCCGCGTACAACCAACGGCGCGCGGGATCTTCCTTCCATGCGCGCACAAGCTCAATGGCGCACTGCAAAAGAAGCAGAACAAACAGAGATAATCCCGCGATACCAAACTTCACAAGCATATCGTGCCAACCCCACTCGAACGCGTATGTGGAAACGACATTTGTCTGGTGCGCCTCGATATATTTTGGATCCTTCGTTTTGTAGGTAACCGTGGCGCCAAGTCCGCTCCCTTGAATGGGCGCGCGCGCAATCGCTTCGAGCAATGGACCGAGAAGTTGCCTCCGGCTATCGATGGCAACATCACTTGTTTGTGTCGCACGATCAGCAAATACGCGGCCGAAGGAGGCATTGCGCACCCCGTTGATCGGGAGAGCAATGAGAACATAGAGCAGACAGAGGCTCGCTATTTTGAGAGCCGCAAAGTCAGGAATACGCTTGAGGAATGTGAGCGTTCTCTTTGATTGTACAAAAACTCCCACGAGCACCGCGCCCCCTGCCGTGATGCCGACCCAAAAACTTCGCGACAAACTTATGACGAGTCCGGCAAAAATTGGAATGAGCGCGATGCGCGCTGCAAAGTCGCGTCTCTGTTCATACACAATATAGGCCAACAGAAGCAGAAGCGCGACAACGAGAAACCATTGGGACTGTAAAAACACTCGATATACCTGATCAAACTGGAGCGTGAGTTCACCAAGACGCGTATCTCGAATCCATGTATTAATTGGCACGAGCGTTTTGGGATGCAGATGACCAAAGAGGAGAACGAAGAGCAGTGTTTTCAAAGCAATCCACGCAATCCCGGCGCTGAAGGCTTGGAACAGTCGGTGACGATCGCTCGATACACGTACCCACACAAACGCGGCCCAAATGTACAAAAATGCCACGTAGCCATTCGCGTCCAGATAGATATTGCGCATGTCATACCCCGCAACAATTCCGTGCGCCACTCCAAGGGCGAGAACCGTGCCGACAAGGGCAAGGATAAACAACCACGGGGTCGACAGAAACATTTTACGATGCCGCGCACAACGGACGAGAGTCGCGCATAGAAGGACCGCAAACAGAATCATGCGTACTCCTATAGATGCGCCAAACAGTTCGATGTTGAGACTGTGACCATTGGATGTTGAGATGACCTCTGCCAAGGCCACTGGAAACAGCCATTCCGGATATTTGATAGCCACACCAACAATCAGAATCGCTCCAAGGACAAACGCCGCCGATTCAAAAACCGAGTGCAGAGTGAAAAATGAAACAGCATCAAGCGCGACGAGTCCAAAAAACGTTGCGACAAAAAATGACCCGTAACACTGTTTCATGATCGTCATAGGTCGTGCTTCTTTATGAGGACTTCTCGAGCTTGTTCATACGCCTGCACGCGTCGTCGCACTCCAGGCAACCATTTCCAAGGGGCATGATAGCTCCATTTTGGCAGCCAAGAAGAGATACCCGTGCGCTCAACGGTCACACGCATCAGTGTTTTTGGTACGTACAAACCTCGAATACCCTGTTTGAGAAACGTGAGCCAGAGATCCCAATCCTGAAAGCGACGCATGGACTCATCAAACTCGACAAAGAGTTCGCGCCGCATCAGCGCGGAGATGTGAATGAAATTCATGCGACGCAATTGTCTCTCGTCAAACGGTCCCGTGCGAAAGTGCTTGAAGCCAAAATAGAAATCAGAATATGCAAACCCTACCTTCGGATGAGATTCGAGCGCTCTTCGCAGATGCCACAGCGCTCTTCGTTCAAACGTCGCATCGGCGTCTACGAATAAGAGGAAGGCGCCATGCGCACGCTTGGCGCCTCGATTGCGCGCCACATTCGCTCCCGCATTCTCTTGATGAACGGTCGTAATGCGGTCTTGAAATGGCAGTAAAACAGCGCGCGTACCGTCCGTTGAACCATCGTTTACAACGATAATCTCCACTTGAACATCTTCTTGAGCAAAAAGGCTTTCGAGACATCGCGCGAGTGACGAGGCGTGATTGTACGCAGGAATGACGACGCTAATCATACAGTCTTTGCCGCAATCCATGGAATTGTTCTTCGGGGGTGAACTGCTGTGCTCGTTCTTTCGCCTGCATTCCAAGCGACCGGCGATAAGCTTCATCGCAGACAAGACGCGAGATGGCCTTTGCAAGCTCATCGTCGTTTGAAACCAGAAGACCCGTGTTCTTGTCGATGACGGCTTCGTCCACTCCGGCCTGTCGCGACGCGATACTTGGCGCTCCAAAGAGTGCCGCTTCCAAATACACCATTCCGAATCCTTCCGTGTTCCCCTTTTTTGATGTCGTCGGCAGAACAAAAATATCCGCTTCTTCAAACGCGCGTCGAAGATCCTCCGAATCATCCGTTTCTGAAAGCGTGACAATGTGTTCAAGACGCAGACGATCAATGCATTCCCGAATGGTCGGTGCGAATGGTCCGACGCCCGTAATGTGGTAACGTAAACGCTCATGAAGATGCGATATGGACGCAAGAGCCTTAAGGACGCGATCGATGCCCTTTCGCTCAACCAGCCGTGTAACGCTCGAAAGGACTACAGGATTTTGCGCTCTTTTAATATTCGCTTTGCGTAACGGTTGAATCCACGGTGTCGGGTAACACACGAGCGCATCCCTTCCTGTAAGCTGTTGCACTTGTTTCCCCAGAGCTTTTGAATTGGCAACGACGGTGTGCGCCGCCGTGAGCACGCGTCGAAGCAGAAAACGCTTCCATGGTCGCTCGTTTGCCGTGGCAAAATCCATCCCATGCAAGCAAACCACGAAAGGCGTTTGAGCAAACAGGCCATACAACCACGCCACAGTACCGAGAGGAAGCACATGGTGAACGATGATGACATCGGGACGCTCTTCTCTCAAGACGCGAAATGCTCCGCGCCAGCGCGGAAACGCACACCTCATAAAGGCCTCATAGCGCAGCGTATACGGCGCTTCTGCCTGCAGCTTCCGGCATGCCGCCCGATTCCCTTGAACGTCCGCTACAACCGTCATATCGTGCGCGAACACGCGCGCAAGACTGTCTGCGTAGCGTGCGAGCCCGCCAGACTCTGGGAGAAAATCAATGGTCAATGTGAGAAGGCGCATGTGATAATCGAATATGTGCCATGAAGGTTTTTATCTGTTGAACGGATAAGGATTTAGTCACCAAGAGACCAACAAGGTACACGATGGCGCCAAGAAGAGCACTCCCTCCAAGACCGATATAAGGTTTGAGCCATACGACCAAAAGAGCCATCACTAATCCTGAAAGGACAATAGGCACACCAATGCCTATGAGCCGCTTTCCATCATAATGCAACGACTTTCTGGCGGCAATCAATCCTGCAACAAAGAGAAAAACGAAGGCAACAAGCGCGGCATAGCAAGCTCCAACAATACCAAAAGACGGAATCAATACAATGTTAAGTAAAACGTTGATACTCATCGTCCCACCCATGATAAACGTTTTTGTCTTCTGGCGATCATCGGCATTGAGAAGGGCGCCGAGCGGGAAATCAAGAAAGATGAATAAGAGCGCGAAAATGAGCACGCGGAATGGATATACAGAAGCCGCGTACTGTTGTCCATACACGCCGACAATCAGCAGATCGGCGATCGACCAAAGTCCAAGCACGATAGGCACAGCCAAGATGAGCATATACCACACCGCCTGTTCAAACGTCTTTTGCAACGCCTGACGTTCGCCACTGTGAATCTGTGCGCTAAATGTTGGATACAGAGCCGCCACGAACGCCATGGGAAAAAACTGGAACGCGTAGGTGAGTTTGTAGGCGATGCTGTACATACCAACAGCTGACTCACCAAGATAGAATTCCAAAAGAAGCGCATCGGTTGTGGAATAGATTTTGACAAAGATCGCCGCAAGCGCAAACGGCCATGACGCGCGCAAAAGCCGTCTCCACATGGTGACACGAAAGGAAAGATGCCAAGGTTTTATGCCTTGCCGCACAAGATGCCATACAGCAAACAGCACATTCCAGCTTGAGCCGGCCATGAGCGCAACAATCAAAACAGAGAGAGATGGCTGTATGAGGAGCGACGTTACGCCAATGCTAAGGGTAATCCACTGCCCAATAAAAATGCCGATGGATTCGATGCCAAGCCGATGCCGTGCGCGAAATACACCGTAGATGGTCAAGTGAATAGTATCCAAGGCCATCACCAGTGTAGCGATGTACACCAATTGGCGTGTCTGCGCATCGTGACCGAAGGCATGTGTGATAACGACGGCCAACAAGAATGCGAGAACGGTGAGACTGATTTTAAGTCCGAGAACGTTTTGGAGAAGTTCTTTCTCACGACCGGGATATTTTGCGGCATCACGCACCAATACGGGCGTGAGACCAAAGTCGGCAATGACTCCTACCATGGTGGTTATAGAGAGAGCAAGAAAATACTTTCCGGTCCACTCGACACCCACCATGCGCGCAATGAGAGCAAAATACACAAACGCCACCATTTTTTGTCCGATGGTTGCGGCCGTGAGTAACGTTGTGTTACGTGTGAGACGAGTCATACTGCCAAAACACCTCGGCTATTTTGCCGAGGTGTCCGTACATTATCGTTTGCTCCACTGTGGCGCCCGTCGAGCTTTTTTAAGTCCGGGTTTTTTGCGTTCCGTCTTTCGCGCATCACGCGACAGATACCCTTCAGATTTGAGAGAGGCTCGAAGCGCCTCATCTATTTTGACAAGGGCACGTGCAATGGCTAATCGTGTTGCGTCGGCTTGTCCCGTTTGACCACCGCCAACGACTTTCACACTCACATCCGCCGAGACGGACATTCCCGACTTCTCGAGCGGTCCCAAAACGGTTTGGTATCTCAATAAGGTTGGAAAATAGCTCTTAAGCGCTTTTCCGTTCACAAACACACGGCCTGTTCCGCGTCGATATACGCGCGCCTGCGCAACGCTCGTTTTACGGCGTCCCACAGCGCTTACATAGGTTCCTTCAAACGTAACGGTGTCGTTCTTCATAGTTTGATACATTCAATGCGTTTCATGCGTTCCGTACGCAACCGATTATCCGGAAGCATGCGCTTGACCGCGTGGAGCAATACGGCCTCCATGC
The DNA here is from genome assembly GCA_964359145.1 of uncultured Gammaproteobacteria bacterium. Lineage (GTDB taxonomy): Bacteria > Patescibacteriota > Patescibacteriia > UBA9934 > UBA11717 > 2-02-FULL-53-10. The sequence continues at coordinate 6,874 of CAYHRP010000037.1, forward strand.
CCCCCTTGTCCATCATCTGTGCAACGGATTGTGTTTTGAGGCCCCCTGGATGACCAGAATGATGATGGTAGACTTTGTCCTTCATTTTCTTTCCCGTAAAAATCGCCTGATCAATATTTGTCACACAGACACGATCCGTTGGATCCTTTTGCTTCACAAAATCCGCACGATGCTTCCCTTGAAGCACGTGTGCCACTTGACTCGCGACGCGCCCAATGGGCTTTCCCGAGGCATCAATCGTCACAGTGATTACTTTCGTTTGGTTCATACGAATGAAATTTCCGCCATGTGGGCGCCATCACCCTGTCGTCGTCCCACTTTACGGATACGCGTGTATCCGCCCGGTCGTTCCTTGTAACGAGGTCCGATCACTTCCAACATTTTACGGACCGAGCCTTCCGTTTGAAAAATCTTCATGAGTTCTCGACGCGCGTGGATGGTGTTTGGTCGCGCGGTTGTTACCAAACGCTCAACATATGGGCGCAACACTTTTGCTTTTGCAAGCGTCGTTCGGATGGATTCGTGCAACACCAAACTCGTCGCAAGCTGTTTCATCATCGCTTCGCGAGGAGCCGCCGTTCGACCGAG
>CAYHRP010000038.1:0-7156 GCA_964359145.1 uncultured Gammaproteobacteria bacterium
AACTTTTCCCGGGCCAACGGCTAGCACTTCGCCGCGTTCCGGTTTTTCCTTCGCCGTGTCTGGAATGATTATTCCAGAGGCGGTAACCTCGTTGTCCTCAACGAGCTTGATCACAATGTGATCTCCGACGGGTCGGATGTTCATAGAACTTATCACGATGAAGAATAAACGCGCTCATGGGAGCGTCCCATTAGCACTCGTGGCGTCATTTTGCTAAATAGTCGAAAGATTGTCAAGAAAGGCCGTACCGAGAGACGAGGCTAGGCCTCCTTTTCAGACTGTTCGGAGAGTTGACCAAGTTTTGTGTTCAATATGAAAAAAGTCGCGAGAAGATACATACCGGAGACCTGCGTCCACATATAATGATCAAATAGAGCAACAACAAGCACGACCACGCCAAGCGACATCGCCATCAACGATGCCGGACGCCGCCAATAAACATGCACGCGCCAATCACTGGCCACAACGAGCGCAACAACAAGCGTCAAACCCACGAGACCCAGCTCGGCGAGAATGAGAAGGGGTACATTATGAATCGGTTGGTAGGCATACGCTTCCAAGAACGGACGGCGCACGGCGGCATCAAACACATATCCGTGCATGCCCACGCCAACAAGAAGCGTGTAGGGCGAGCGCAGAATAAATGCGGAGTCTTCCAAAGACGCGGCACGCTCGTGTATTGACCGGGCCTCCAAGCGGTTTGTCGCGTCGAAGCGCGTCGACAAAATCGGATACAAAGAGAGACCCAGAATAAGCACCGTCACGGCCACAATGAACAGGGGAAAAGTCGTTCGTGCAAAACGCACGATATCGCGAAGCCACATGATCCCAAAAAACCACAGCGCAAACCCCAGCGTAAACGCAAGCCACGCTGAACGCGACGCCGAGAGCACGAGCGCTCCCGATAGAATCACGGCCGCCATCCAATAGAGCGTCTGCTCGCGCTTTGCGAGTTTTGTGGCGAGCATCTGAAATGTCAGGAGCAAGGCGAACGCGGCAAACCCGCCAAGGATATTCGGATGCGGAAACGATCCGTACGCGCGCAACCATCTTCCGTTTGCGTGTTCTATCACAGATGTTCCAAGCACGCTCGGATCCTGCAGGGCCATACCAAACAGCGTCGACGCGTCGACGGACTGTATCGCGGCCTGCCACCATCCAAGACCGCTTGGGACAAGCATACCGAGAATGAGCACGATGACCGTACGCCCGACGTTCACCTCTTTATCCAAAAGCGCGACGAGCAAAAATCCGATCGCCAAATCCAAATGCATCGCCCCAAACAACGCTACGAGCGGAGATGGCGCGGAGAGAATCGAGAGATACGCCCACACGGTCAGCGCAACGCCGGAAAACGCAATCGTGCGAAAGATCGGCTGTTTGAGCGCGCGCTTGAGCGTCCCCTTTTTCCACGCGGCAACGGCAAGCGTGAGATACCCAATCAGCACGACATCCATCAGATAGATGGAGAGACGGCCGTACTCCGTAAGCGCGCCGCCGATACTCACATCATGCACAATCCACCGCGTTTGCCACGGCAATAAAAACAGGAAGAGAAGAAAAAGCGTGTTGCGATAAATCGGTTTCATACGGCGTGCAGAAACGACTCAAATCGCTCGCGATATTCCGCGCGGCGATCGTTTGTATGAAATTTTAGCATGTGCTCGTTCACAATGACATCTGTAGATTGATTCATCGTCTGGGCGATGCGCAGCGGCAGACGGCGACGTTGCGCACGCTCGAGCCATGCGTCCAAAAATGCCGGCGGTTGCCATCGCCACGGACGCGATCGCGGCAGACGACGATACCACGCCATCTGCGGAGACTCGGCATTGGGAAACAACTCTCGCGCCCACTCGTTTGAGGCAACGAACATTGAAAACGCGCCATCATCAATCATGGGAATCATCGACAACAACCAGTGTGCCATGTGCGGATCCTCGGGCGTCAAATGTACGCGATCAAAATTGAGTCCGCACTCCGTCACAAAAAAACTTAAACAAATCGGATGCTCCGTGCGATACCCCGGGCGGCGATGCAACACGCGAAGCGGCAGAAGCGCAAAAAAACGCACGAACCACAGGGCTCGTGTTCGCGTGATCACAAATAAGTCTATGTCACTCGTTCGCGCGGCCATCTCAAACGCAAGCGAATTGCACACCGCCACGGCGCAGACGCCGGGAACGAAGCGCAGATACCGCAAAAACCAACGCACCGAACGAAACTTGACCTCTGACCACAGCGTGCGTTCGTGCATATCGCGCAAGATATGGGCATGGCCCGAGAGAACATATCGCGCCTCGTATTCCTCAAACAAACCGCTTTGTTCTCCCGAGTTCAGCGCCTCGCTAACATCGATAAGTGTCCAGCACCGCGTAGGCCGATACAGCCATTGCCACACATCCGTTGCCGTGCCTCCATGTCCAACCGCCGTCAGATACGCAAGCGTTCGGCGCACATCCTCCAAGCAAGCTTGGACATTCGCGTTCATGCCGTGGGCGTCTCTTTGGGCGTTCTAAACAGCACAAATTGCTGAAGCACGCTCACCAAATTGGACACGAGCCAGTAGAGCATCACGCCTCCGGGAAGCGACGCGCCAAAGATAACCGTCACAATCGGCATCGTGTACGTCATCGACTTGGTCATCGCCGCGGCCATACTCTCGTCCTTAGCCCCTTCCTTCTTTCCAAGGGAAGATGGCGGGCGCTTCGCCTCGAGCATCTTTGCCTGCACGTACTGGATGATGCCGGCAATAATCGCAAGCGGGATGCTCCGAACACCCAAATCTATAATGCCGAGAAAAATGTGATTAATAACCTCGGGCGCCGGAATGAAGGTGTAGAGCATTGCGAGCGATTCCGAATCGTTCACCGAGCGCCGAAGCACGTTATAGAGCGCGATTAAAATCGGCATCTGTATCAAAAGCGGCAAGCACGACGAAGCCGGATTTATGTTGTGCTCTTTGTACACCGCCATCATCGCCTTCGCCTGCTCCTCCTTTTTGTCCTTGTACTTCTCTTTTATTTCGTCCAGATGCGGTTGAAGAGCCTGCATCGCCTTTTGCGCCTTGATGGACTTGGCGGTGAACGGCATGAGCACCAATTTCACGACCACCGTGAGCGCGATAATGGCCCATCCCAAATCCGCAATCCCTATAGCCGACAGTGCGTGGTAGCAGACGATGAGCAAGTTGTACATCGGCTGTGTCAAGAGAAGAAAAAAGATCCCGCTTCCCGTCATATCTGCTCGTTGTCCTCCGTAGGTTCAATCTCCGCCGCGTCCGCGTCCGCTTCAGCCATCGCGGCGGTTGGAAGTTCGTCGTCCTCAACGGCCGCCTCCGCTGCTTCTTCGTCCGCCATCTCTTCGTCCTGCTCGTCATCCGCATCTTCGCCTTCCGCATCTTCCACGAGATCGTCAACGATCGCCTCCGCCTCCGCGCTCGCCAATTCTTCTTCGACTTCCTCTTCTACGACGGCCTCCGAATCGTGAGCGCCCGCCTCTACCGCGCCCTCACTTGACCCTTTGATGCCTCCCCCCTGTTCGGCGACATTGATGCGCCAATCGGTCAGACGCGCCGCCAAACGCACGTTCTGGCCGCCCTTGCCTATGGCCAGCGACAACTGATCACTCCCCACCGTCACGGTTGCCACCTTGGACTCCTCGTCCAGCGCCACCGATTCCACTTTTGCCGGCGCTAAGGAGTTCATCACAAAAAGACCGGGATCGGCATCAAACTCAATGATGTCCACTTTTTCTCCACCTAACTCTCCGATGATAGTTTGAATGCGCGCGCCACGCTGACCGATGCACGCGCCTATAGGATCGACACTGTCGTCGTCGCATGACACCGCCACTTTGGAGCGCGAGCCAGGTTCGCGCGCAATAGCTTCAATGCGCACCGTACCATCAGCGATTTCCGGAATCTCCGTTTTGAAGAGCTCGAGCACCAACTCCGGCGCCGCACGCGACACCAAAATTTCCGGCCCGCGCATACCGATGTCCACGGAAGCGATGTACACGCGAATGCGATCATTTGGATAGTAGCGTTCGCCGGGCACCTGATCTTCTGGCCGCATAATCGCCGTGCCTCGGCCCAAATCCACTAAAAGCACACGCCCTTGCCGGCGTTGTACCGTGCCCATGAGCACCTCTCCCTCGTGTTCTTTGTACTCGTTGTAGGTTACCTCACGCTCGGCCTCGCGCAACTTTTGCGTAATCACCTGCTTTGCCGTCATTGCCGCCATACGCCCAAACTCTGATGGAATGTCAAGATCGGTGCGAATGACATCGCCAATCTGCGCATCCGCTTTGAGCGCCTTGGCGTTGGAGAGCATAATCTCCGTCTTTGGATTGAATCGCGGACCTTCATCCAACACCTCCTCAACGTCCTCACGCCGCGGCGGTCGTTTGAATTCGTCCATTTCTTCCACTACTTCTGCCGCTTCGGGAAGCTCCTGATCTTCGACGACCGTTTTGACGTCCCACAATCTCAAACTCGCGTCGGCGGGATTGAACTTAGCTTCGATATTTTGCAAACGATTTCCAAAATCTTTTCGGTACGCCGCGCCAAGTGCGGCTTCAATCGTTTCCATCACTGATTCGTAAGAGAGACCTTTTTCTTCAACAATTTGCCGAATGGCTTGTTCAATGGGTGAGGACATAGGAAGTTCAAGATGTTCAAGATGTTCAAGGGTTCGTTGATGCATGCTTGCTAAAAGGTCTCGGCGCGAGCCGAGACCATCACGACCACAGTGTAATATAACGACGCATGCGTGTCAATGCATTTTCAGCGGTACACGACTCGCGTTGACAAGGCCGTGCCGGTTTTAGTACGGTGCATGATGACATGTCGCGCAGGCGAATGAAGGCCGCAACTCCTTGTTTGATTGACGGTTGCGCCAGGCCGTATTACGCGCGCGGGTATTGCAGAAACCATTACCAAAGCGCGCGCAAAGCAGGGTTTCCCAACGATTGGAAACCAAAGAAGAAAATCTGGTTTTGCCACGTGGAATGGTGTGATGAGGAGGTCGAGTGCCGCGGCTACTGCGGCGCACACTACGCGCTTTGGCGCCGCTTGGGGTTTCCAAAGCACTGGTGTCCATCGCGTCCCATCCCCCGCGAAACGCAGTGCCGCGTTGCGGGGTGTCTGGAACCGCGCGTCGGCAAGGGATTCTGCAACAGCCACTACTACGCATGGCGACGCGGCGTGCTCCAAGGATTTGAAGCGCCGGACGTTCCGCGCTGTGCCGTTCCAGAATGCGAGCAGCCGGTTCGCGCGCAATCGTTATGTCGAAAGCATTACAACAAATGGCGACGGAATGTCCTGGAAGGATTTCCGCGCGTTGGTGGCCCGCTGTGCAAAGTCCCTATCTGCGACGAGCCGGCGTACGGATACGGCTGGTGTCTTCGCCACTACACATACTGGCGAAGACGCGGATACCCACACGATCTTGACCCTAAATCTCTTGCTTAAGCCCGGGCTGGAATGGCCCGGGTTACGCATACCCCACGCCGCGAAAGTGCGTGATTTGCGGTTCCTCGTCATCCCAAAGAATGGACACTACATCTACGCGCCAGCGCGCGTGCTCCGGATGCGCGTGCAGCCACGTCTCGGCTCCGCGTTCAATATGGCCTACCTTCTTGGCGTTCACCGCTTCCTCCGGAAACCCCATGCGCGTGCTCTTTCGCGTCTTCACTTCCACAAACACGATCTCATCTCCGTCGAGCGCCACAATATCCAATTCGCATCCGCCGCCGCGCCATCCGCGCGCCAAAACACGGTACCCTCGCTTTTGAAGATACCGTGCGGCAATCTGTTCTCCTCGCTTTCCAAGCGTCATGTTTTTTTGAAGTATTGCCGATTCGCTTTCACTTGATGAAGTCGCTCACGTTCCTGCGGAACAATTTTCACGGCATAACGCACCGTTACCACAAGCCAATACAACAGTCCCGCATCCCAAAGAATCAACCAGAAGCGCGATGAAAGAAATGGAACCCTTTGCCAACCGGCAAACCAATACAGCAACCCAAGAACGCCCATCACCACTAACATCACCGCCACGCGTCGGCCGATTTCTTTTCCGAATTTATCGGCCGCTTTGCGCCGCGTTACCCAACGAACCGTGGCTCCCACAATCACCGCGGCAAGAAAAAGAATAAAATACAGCTTGAGCGTCGCCGGTTCAAGATGCGGCACGCGATCGAACCAAAATGTCAGAGTAAAGAAGCTCATGGTTTTTGACAGATAAATGCGTAATGATGAGGACCGACCGGAACATCACCCTCGTAGCGCAGACCGGTAACAAGACACGTCGAGCGCGCCCGAGCGTCCGACAGCCGCCGCGTAATGTGAGGTCCGTGGCGAATGGTGCCCGTTGGCTTCCAGTCCACCACGGCCAAACGACCGCCGGATTTTAGCAGACGCACCGCCTCTTTTACAACCTCAAGATGTTCCGAGAGAAAGGAAAGACCATTCACGATGAGGACGACATCGGCCAGCTCTGCGTCAAGAGGAACACCTTCGGTGCGCGCCGCATTTCCCCACACGGTTTCCACGTGCCCATGGCCGGACACCTCTGCGCGCGCTCTAAGACTCTCGAGCGCCGAGCGCCGAGCGTCGACCGCGTACACGCGCCCGTCGTCACCCACCAATTCCGCAACCGGTAATGTGCATACGCCATGATGACCGCAATGCAAATCAACCACGGTGTCTCCGCTTCTCACATTCGCCGCGCGACACACCGCGTACGGATCAAAAAAAGTTGTTGTATGCGAGAGCTTCATGATCGAGGTTTTGGAATAAACGGCGACACAAGCCAAGCCATAAGATCCGTGTGCAAGTTCGTCAAGATAAAGAAGCCGAGGAATATAACGACCATGCCGATGATTTTGAGAAGTCCCGTCGTGCCTCCCCAGAGAGAGAACTTCGTCTCGGCCCAGTACGAGCGCCCCATCATGTCGACGATGTTCGAAGACTTCCACACCATAAAGAAACCCAATGCGGAGACGATGAGACCAATGACGATACGCCAGAACCAGATCATAAGAGTTCTTTTTGACTAGTATCAGTATATCAAAAACTCCGCCATATAGCCGAGTCTTTGGTGCTGTAATTATACACTTCGCGCGAACCTACTTTGAACGGAACTGATGGCGC
>CAYHRP010000039.1:0-7094 GCA_964359145.1 uncultured Gammaproteobacteria bacterium
GACGCCGGCGACGAGGGCGCGTTGCATGAACGGCAATGTGAGGATTTCAATCATGATGCGGATGTATTGTGTGATGTCTATAGTGCGTGCCGAATGTCTTGTTCATAGCGGCGTCCGTGAGCGCTGTTTTTGGCGGTCCGGAACAGATGAGGCAGTTATTGAGGCATAGCACCTGTGTAACGTGCTTGGCAACAAGATCAATCTCATGGCTGATCATGACGATCGTCGTGCCGTGCTCGCTCTGAATATGATGCAAAATTTCGTAAAGCGTTTCTTCGCCTTGAATATCAACCCCTGCCGATGGCTCGTCTAAAAACAACAGAGTTGGTTTACACAGGATGGCGCGCGCAATGAGTGCGCGTTGACGCTGGCCGCCCGAGAGTGCGTGGAGCGATGCCCGCTCGATGAGCGTGGGATTGAGTCCCACTTCGCCGAGTGCTTCTTTGATGCTGTGGCGCGGAATGTGTGGTGCTCGCGCGAGGTTCAAAAACTCGCCGACCGTCATCGGAATAGTTGAATCGGCATGAAACGATTGGGGCACATACCCGATGCGTCCATACGCGCGTCTAGCCGCGTTGCCCAACAGCTCAATGGTGCCTTCGAACATCTGGAGGCCCAACAGGGCGCGCATGAGCGTTGATTTTCCCGATCCGTTCGGTCCAATGATGGCCGCAAACGACCCCTCTTCAATCGTGAACGAGAGGTCATTAATCACGGCGTGCGCGCCGTAGCGTACCGTCACGTGTTCAGCGCAAATCGCTGTTTGTGTTGAGGGTTTCTTGGAGGACACGGGCATTGGAGCGCATCAATTCAATGTAACTTTGCCGATCATCGGCGCCGCCGAGCGGATCAAGCGTGGCTATCGAAACATCCACGTCGTTGACGAACGCTTGAATGACGCTGTCGGACAGTTGAGGTTCTCGATAGAGCGTGCGTATAGTATACACGGAAACGAGTTCGTGCAGGGCGACGATGTCTTTGGCGGACGGTTCTTGTCCGGGAAATGGCTCGAATGTGCCGCGTACATTGAGGCCGTACGCACGCGCAAAGTAGGCAAAGCCGTCATGGAAGGTGATGATGTCCGGATGCTCGATGGCGCCCAACTGTTGTTTGAGTTCTGCATCAAGAGTTGCGAGTTTGCCGATAAGTTCGCTTGCGCGATCGCGATAGGCCGCGGCATGGTTCGGATCGCGCGCGATAAGCGTATCGCGCACTGTTCCTGCGATGACGATAGCGTTTTGCGTGTCGAGCCAGTAGTGCGGATCACATGGACCGTCATCGTGCTCGTCGCTTGGCTCTTCGTCAGAGCTCTCTTCAATGCACGCGACATCGATGGAACGATCAACCGTCACAATAGACGCGTCGGAAATGTTTGCCACGTCGCTCACCCACGTGTCGAGACCGTATCCAATTGCAAAAATGGTATCGACGTTCGCAAGTTCGATGGCCTTTTGTGGCGTGATTTCAAACGTGTGTGGAGAGGCACCCGGTTCAAGAATGAGCGCAACCGAGGTTTCTGGTTCTCCGATAGATCGCGCGATGTCGTACACGGGAAAGATGGTGGCGGCCACGTCGGCCTGCGTCGCTTTGCGTGAGGACGTGAGCGACAGAGTGCTCATCACAACGATGATGGCAAGTGTCCCGATGAGCACAATCCATGTTATGCTTTTGGACATAATCTGTTTATGTACTAAAGACGATGAGAGGCGCATTGTTTCAATTTCGCACGATCGTGTCAACAGTGGGAGCCGTATTGTTTTTCGCTTTGAGCGCGTCCGTGCCCGTGTCGGCGCAAGAGTTTGATGTCGTGGCTGGCGCGCCGCTTTCGTATGAAACGCGCGCCGTCATTGAGCGCATCGTACAGGACGAAATACAAGACGGTGCACGGCGCGTCGTGTTTGAGGCAAGAGATAAGGAAGGGAACGTCTGGATGGTTGATAGCGCGGAGTCGTATGTGGAGGGCATACGGTATCGCCTCGCGCAAGATCGGACGGTTATTTTGCAAGTGGTTCAGTTGCCGGACGGTGAGCGAACGGCGTTTTTGATTGACGTAGTGCGCGTCTCGTCGCTTATGTGGATTGCGGCATTGTTTGCGCTCGTCGTGGTGGCGGTTGGATGGTGGCGCGGCGCGTTGGCGCTTGTTGGACTTGGCGTGACGGTGGCAATCCTGCTTGGCTGGATCGTCCCGCGCATCTTAGGCGGCGCCGATCCGCTCCTGTCCGTCATCTTGGGTTCGGCGGTGATTTTGTGCGTCAACATGTTTCTCACGCACGGCTTTCGTCGCGCCACAACCGTCGCATTTGGCAGTACGCTTGTGGGGCTTGCGCTTACCGTGCTTTTCTCCAAACTCTTTGTTGTGTGGAGTAACCTTTCGGGACTCGGAACGGAGGAAGCCGCGTTTGTTCAGATTTTAGGCGGACAGATTCAACCGGCAGGTTTATTTCTTGCGGGGATCGTGCTTGGTGCTGTTGGTGTGCTAGACGACGTGGCCGTCGCGCAGATTGAAACGGTTTTCGAATTACGCGATACCGATAAACGTCTTGGCAGAAGAGCCTTGTTCAGTAAAGCGATGCGCGTGGGACGGCATCACATTGCGTCAGTCGTGAACACGCTCGTATTGGCATACGCGGGTGTTGCGTTGCCGCTCCTGCTCTTGTTTTTTATCAACGCAGATCTAGAGCTGTGGCGTCTTGTGAACGAGGAACTCATTGCCGAAGAGATTGTGCGCACGCTTGCCGGAACGCTGGGCTTGGTGCTCTTGATGCCCATCGCGACGGCTCTCGCCGTTTGGGCGCCCGGACACGAGACGGATGCTCCGCATACATAGCGTGACCTCTATAGTTTTTGGCAAACCGCAAAAGAAAAACGGCCGTATCATTGGCCGGTTTTCTTTAGTTCCGCGTACGTCCCGACAGGGTCCCAAAAGGGTTACACCCCAATCACAACGGGCAGAATCATCGGACGGCGGTTGGTTTTTTGCAGGATGAATTGTCCAACTTCGTTGCGAATCTGTCGGCGCACATAATCGTCGTCGGCGGTGCTCTTTTGATCCACGCTTGTTGCGGACTTTTGCACGACCTTCTTAATGCCCATGATGAGATCGCGGTTTTCTTTCATGTGCACAAACCCGCGCGAGATGATATCCGGTTGGCCCACGAGCTTGCCGGTTTTTTGCTCAATCTGCGCAATCACCACAATCATGCCGTCGGAGGCGAGCTCGTTGCGATCACGCAAGACGACATCGGACACGTCGCCGACGCCCAAGCCGTCCACGAACACGTAGTTCGTTGGGACTTTTTCTTTCCGCATGGCGCCGCGCCCGTCCTTGAACTCCATGAGCTGTCCGTTGTCCGCCACAAACACGTGCTCCTCGTCCCATCCGAGCGAATAGGCGATGTCGGCATTATCCTTGAGCATGAAGTGATTGCCCTCAATCGGGATGTAGTACTTTGGTTTCATGAGGGACAGCATCAGTTTCAAATCTTCCTGTCGCCCGTGTCCGCCGGCGTGCACGTCCATCATGTGGTAGTTGATAACCTTAGCGCCGCGACGATAGAGCGTGTCGTACACCTTTTGCACGGTGGACTCGTTTCCCGGAATGATCGATGACGAGAACACGACGGTGTCACCTTTGCGGATGCAAACAAAGCGATGCTCGTTGTTGGCAATACGCATGAGGGCCGCGTTGGATTCTCCCTGCGCGCCGGTGCAGAGAATCACAATCTTATCGTCCGGATACTTGTCCATGTGATTAGACGCAATCAGCGTACTCGCTTTGCACTTGATGAACCCCACTTCCTTGGCGATCTCGGTGTTCGTCTTCATCGAGTAGCCTTCTATCGCGACAAATTTGCCGTGTTTTTCGGCAAGCTCGATAATCTGTTTCACGCGCGACAGCAAAGAAGCGAACGTACCGATGATGAGTCTCCCCGGAACCTTTTCAATCAAGCGCTCAATTTCTTCACCGACGACTTTTTCGGAGATCGTGTGTCCGGGGATGGAGGCGTTCGTCGAATCGCCCATCAACACGTCAACGCCTTTGGCGCCGATGAGCGCAATGCGCTGAAAGTCGGCGCGTTCCTCTCCGACGGGATGAAAGTCGAACTTCCAGTCCCCCGTGTGCACAAGGCGCGTCGTCGGTGTCTCCACCAAAATGCCGACCGAATCGGGGATATTGTGATTGATGTGGAAGAACGACACTTCAAACTTGCCGAGCTTGATTTTGTCGTCGATTTTTAGATCGTGGACGTTCAATTTCGGATAGCCTTTGTAGTCGGTCTGGCGCTTGCGAATGATGGCGTTGGTGATAGGCAAGCCATAAATGGGCGGGTTGCCGATTTTGGGGAGCACGTGCGGGATGGCGCCGATATGGTCGTAGTGCCCGTGCGTGATAATCACCCCGCGAATGCGTTTTTCCTTCCCGCGCAAATACGCGGTGTTGGGAATGATGTAGTCGATGCCGGGCATGTCCTCTTCCGGAAACTGCAACCACATGTCGATGAGGATGATGTCGTTGCCGTACTCAAGAAGCGTGCAGTTACGGCCGACTTCTTCGCAACCGCCAAGCACAACGACGCGCAGAACGCCGTCGTCTACGGGCTTGATGTCCTTAGGGTGCACCACGAAGGTCTCGTCGACTTTCACGGTGCGCTGTGGTTTTCGTGTGCCGGCGCCAGGACGTTCTCCATGAGGACGCCGACGAGGGCCACGACGGTCGGACGATGGTCGTCCCGGCCGTTTGTTCGACGCTTGCGTCGAACGCTTAGGTTTTTCAACCATAATAAATACATCTCTATTAATCCTTAAATTGGAATGTCTGTTAGAGGTTAGTTTCCCCTGGGAGACATCAACGAGAGTTGGCAACACCTTTCAAGGTGCTTGAAACTCGCGTTGATACAAAACGAAACGATTTTGGTGCCGCGGGGGAGACTTGAACTCCCACAAGATTGCTCTCACATGGCTCTGAACCATGCGCGTCTACCGATTCCGCCACCGCGGCATACTGTTCATTCCGCCACTTCACCTACCACTGAAATTGTTGCTTTGCTTTCACAAACCACTCGTGCGCTTGGCCAAATCGATCAGCCGGCACCACGATGGAGTCCAGCGCTATACCACGAATGCGCGAAGATGTCACGTAACTATAGGTCGGTTGGTATAGGAAGATTGCCGGAAGGGCGCCGTTAACGGACTCTGCCACCTCGCGGTAAAGACGCATGCGCTCGTCCCTATCGCTCAAAGTGCGCGCCTCTTCAATCTTCTTGTCGATGTCGCGATTGGCGTATTGAGACAAGTTCAAACCCGGATGGGACGCTTGTGAGCTGTGCCAAAACGGATACGGATCCGGATCAATGCCGTAGAGCGTTCCCGACAACAGAATATCATACGAACGATCTTTGAGCACTTCTTCGCGGAAGAGCGCGGGGTCGACGGTTTTGACCGTGACGTCCACGCCGACCGCGCGCCACATGTCGGCGATCGCTTCGGCGGTGAGTACGGTCTCGTCTTGTTCAACGGTTGTGAGCGTGAGCGGCAAGCGTGTTTCGTCATCAAAGCCGACCTCCTCAAGCAGGGCCCGCGCCATATCCGGATCAAAGCCGACCGGATTGACAATGGGTTCCTCTAGACTGCCTTGAAGCAAGAGCGAATGAGCCACCGTTCCATAGCCGTACAGAACGCGCTCGACGAGCGCTTCTTTGTCGATGGCCGCGCTCAACGCTCGGCGTACGCGCGCGTCTTCCACGTATTCATGTTTGACATTGAAGAATAGTGCGGTCACTTGCGGCAGATGCGGATTCGCTATCTGATATGTACTGCTGCCAAATCGTTCAAGCTGACTTTTTGGGACAAACGCGGCTCCTTCAATGTTGCGGTTTTCAAGCGCCAACAAGAGCTCTGGCAGTGACGGATACATCTTGAACTCTATCGTCTCAATGTGTGGCGCGCCGCCGTAGTAATGATCGTAGCGCTCGAGCGTATACGACTGAATCGCACCACGCTTATCTTTCGTAAACTCTTTGAATGCATACGGGCCGCTTCCAATCGGTGCCAAATTACGCTCGGCAAGGCGTGCGGTTGCCGGATCCAAATCCCCCCATTGCTCGGCGGGAAGCAAACCGACGGTGAAGGCGGCGAGAAACGGCGCAAACGGATCGCCAAGCGTGAAGGCGACGGAACGATCGTCGATCTGTTCTATCGTCACGCCGCGAAACGCCGACGACAACGGACTCTTGAACTCTGGATTCTGAATCGCGTTGAAGGTAAAGATGACATCGCGCACCGTGACCGGCGTTCCATCATGCCACGACGCGTCATCGCGGAGCGTAAATGCATAGACGCGCTGGTCGTCACTGATAGTGTACGACTCGGCCATGTCGGTGATGAGCCCCTCGGTTGGATGCCATTGCATCAACCCCGAGTACACGAGTCGCGCGATGTCTTGATCGACATCATTGCCTTGCGCGTAGAGCGGATTTACAAACTGCGGCGATCCGATCAGTCCTTCAGTATAGACACCGCCTTGTGCGGGGCCAAACACCAAATGGCTCGCATACCATCCAATAAGCAGAATACACACACTTGCGATGAGGACCCAAAACGCGCTCCAAAATACGACGCGCTCCTTCTTGTTCAAGACGAGCGGTACATGGCGCCATTGGCCAAGCGTCGGAAATCGCCGTCCTGCGTGCAACGTTTGAAAAAAGTGCTTCTCGCGCTTCGTGTGCTCTGGGGCAACGGGCTTTGATGATGCGGCTCGCTTATGACGGAGCCATGTAAAAATGAGATCTATCGGGGAGGGCACAAGAGCATTACGCGAACAGAATCACGCGTACGAGGGAGATGGAAAAAAAGATAATGCCAATGATGATGGTGGCGTTGTAGAGGAGTTTTTCCGCGCCGCGCTTGGTGGTGAATATTGCGCTATCGCCGCCGAATCCGGCCCCAAGACCGGCGCCGCGCTGTTGCAAAAGTACCGAGAGTGTCAAAATGACGGCGAGAATGATTTGTGAGATGTCAAAGAAGAGTTCCATAGTCTGATGACTATAGCGCGCGGCGGCGAACGTGTCAATCCGTACTTATAGATGTCACCCTAT
>CAYHRP010000040.1:0-1645 GCA_964359145.1 uncultured Gammaproteobacteria bacterium
GACGCAGTTCGTAATTGTCCGGGTTTTCTGAAGGGGGGAGGATTTCTCGAATCACAGTCTTGGCTTTGTCGGATTGAATACGCCTGTCATGGTCGCGCCAAAGAGCTGTGTTCACCTCGTTTCGCGTGATTGCTGTGGGGTCTTTTTTATTGAAGAGGGCTTTGATGATCTTCCTGGTTCGTGGCGTAAGAGCAGAGGCTTTTTCTGAATAGTGGTGATAGTTGAACTCTGGAAAGTCCATGGCAAGCATGAAAGACTTTTGTCCAAATCCAGGGATGTGGGGCACGGAGGGATTGGTGATGTTATGGGCATAGTCGCCGTCTATTCTGTTTGATAAGCGATGCTCCGCCAGAGCTCGGAAGTACCACATGGATTTCTCCGGCACATTGGGGAGATCGGGGCAATCCTGTTTCCACGCAGCCTCCAGGGCGTCCGCATTGAGTGTGTACTTGTCGGCAGTGATGGTGGCGGGGTCGGGAGAACCGGCTGTGTGATGGAGAGTGACATAGCGAGGATCGCGAGCGTACACGGCGTCCACTATGGCTTGCGCCTTTTCGTGGGCCTCAATATTGAGCTCTAAGAAGCCGTGCTTCTCTGCTTTGGCTTTATCATACGCAAAAGGGCGAAGGTCACCTTCATTGAAACCAACAGCCGTGTCAAAAACCAGATGCTGTAATCGCCTTAGTAGATTCATTTTTTCGACATGCCGACTATCCTCGGGCGCCGTCGTATCATAAGAACGAATGAAATCATTAAATGTACGGACGACATCATCTTTATTTACTCTCGTGTCACCTCGCTCAATCGCCAATGTCAACCATGTTGCTATTCTTTTCCTTAAGATCAACACCAGTATTTTCTCGTTCTCCGGTGACAATGCCGGCAATATGAGTTCAATTTCTTTTCCGATATCCAGAAGAGTGCCGACGGGAGATTCCTGTTGCAGAGCCTTGCTTACATAGGTTCGTAATTCTTCATTGACTATGCTCTCAATGACGTTTTTCGTGAGATAGTCAAATAATCCACTTTCAGAAAGATTGCGGTCAAAGACCTCGTCAAAATTCGGAATACTCACACCCATTTTATCCAACATCGCGCGCGCTTCTCCTCGCATCTGTTCAAGATCCGTGAATGGACCCGCTTCTAACAAACTTTGTATAACCCAGTCAAAAGCGGCTTTTTGTTCACGCACCAATCCATCTTGAATCATCTTTTGGATCTCGGGGTCTTCTTCTAATCGCCGCATTAAGTCAGCCGATGTTGAGCCTTCTCCCCCATTTTTAGTCACACCCTCAAAATAGTCGAGATATTCCTTCTGATGAAAGAAGGTTGACGTGATTCCCGATTTCAATGCATTTTCCAATAACTCAACAACGGCATTTTTCACTTGATCATAATAGCGTTCCTTGTAGCTTTTTTCTGGCTGGCCCGATGCCGCGATGTCTATAATTGTTTTTCGGAGCTCGTCCAACTTCTGTTTGCGCGCAATGGGCGTACCATGGGCACTCGCGGCCTCTGCGCGTAAAAGCTCGTCCATAAGGGGGTCAACGTCTCTCAACAGTCGACGTTTTCTGCGATCTGTTGGCGTTTCATTCGGGTCTTCACCGCGTGGATTTTCTGACATAAAAATAGTGGCGCATTCATT
>CAYHRP010000040.1:1745-6908 GCA_964359145.1 uncultured Gammaproteobacteria bacterium
GCTGTCTTTGATGCCATTGTATACTACTACCAATGAAAAAAATGGCAAAACAAATAACTCTCTCGATGACGAGAGGGTTATTTGTTGGTGGCGGGGGCAGGATTCGAACCTGCGGCCTCCAGGTTATGGGCCTGGCGAGCTGCCTGGCTGCTCTACCCCGCTATGTTTTTGCGAACAATACAACCTCCAACTTCTATTGTGGTAGCGGGGGCGGGGCTCGAACCCGCGACCCCAGGCTTATGAAGCCTGTGCTCTAACCGGCTGAGCTACCCCGCCGACTTGAAGGGACTATCTGATTCGCAAGCGGTGACGATACCCTTGTATTCGCCCTTTTTCCGTCCCGAGTGTACCGTTTTGAAGAAATCCTGTCAATCAGATGTGTCACGTGTGGTACAATTCAAAACGCCTTATGACCCTCACAACACACGCCACTCTCGGCGCCGTGATTGGCGCGGCCACGGGAAATCCACTCCTTGGCTTCGGACTTGGGCTCCTCTCCAACTTCCTCATTGACATCATTCCACATGGCGACCGCGAGCTATACGAGAACCATAAGCGCAAACAAAAACATCGCCGCGCTTATGCGTTCGTGACACTTGACGGCATCACCGCCGTTATCGTCATTGCCTTGATGACAGGATTTCAGCCCATACAAAATTTGAACGCCTCAATTGCGCTTGGGGTGATTGGCTCGATTCTTCCCGACCTCTTAATCGGCCTCCACGAAGCCTTCCGCATCAAGTGGCTCGGATGGTTTCACCGCTTCCATTTCTTTTTTCACAACATGATTTCGAACCGCTGGGGCGATGTCCCGTTGCGTTACGCGCTTCTGGGACAAGCTCTTTTTGTTATCATTCTCCAAAACTGGTTTTAGAAGAGTTGGCGCAGCGCGCTAAAAAAGCCGAGCGTCATGAGCGTCACGATCACCGTCGAAATGGCAGATCCGATCATAATCGCCGGAATGACGTAGCGCTTTTTCATACGGAACAACCATGCGGCCAAGGAGCCGGTCCACACGCCGGTCATGGGAATCGGAACAGCAACAAAGAGCACAAGACCAAGAATGCCGAGCGCACGATACCGCTTAGTGTATCGGCGTTCCACATGTATAGCCGACCAATCCAGTGCTCGCGCGCACACGGGAATGTGCCGGCGACACGGACCTTCAAACCAATGCAGAAGCGTCGGAATAAAAAACGCCGGAATCACACTGCCAATAAATGCAAAAAAGGCTCCGGCGAAGACAGGCATGTTGAACACTTCAAGCGCTACCGGCACGGCAAGACGCACTTCCAATACCGGAAGCGCCGCCATCACCACAATAACCAATGAGGGCGGCCACGACGCGACGGCCGAGAGAAAAGCATCAATCATACGCCGCCGAAATCAAACGTGCGGAACGTCCAATCCGTGAGAGCCTTCACATCCTGAAAGCGCCCCTCAACCGTACTCGCGCCAAGCACGGTGACATCAATCAGATGTCCCTCGTACTCAATACGAATGGTCAAACAGGCGCCTGCATCGTCCGTGAAACCCGTTTTGCCACCATTAACGGCGTAGGGCGCGCGATTGATGTACGAATCGAGCAGTTGGTCGGTCGCGGAAACATCATACGCGTTCCCCTTGTCGGACACAAAAGCGTACGACGTCATACGCAATCTCTCGGCCACGAACGGATGCGAGAGCGCCGCGTCCAAGAGTTGCGTCACGTCGTATGCCGTGGAGACGTTGCCCGCCTCAAGGCCGACGGGATCCACAAACGTCGTATCGTACATCCCAAGGGCAAGTGCCTTTTGGTTCATGCGTTCCACAAATGTTTCTTCAGACAGACCAAGTTCTCGCACGAGCGCAAGCGTTTCATTGTTCCCCGAAGCGACAAGCATCACGGAGAGCAGGTCGCCCACGGTAACATCATCGCCAAAGCGAATGTACCACCTGCCCCCTTCGCGCACATCGGTGCGTAAAACGGTGCCACGCCGCTCAAGATTGAACGTAGGATCGTCCAAGAGAACGAGCGCCGTCATGAGTTTGGTGATACTCGCAATAGCACGCGGTTCACTCGGTGCACGAGAAAGCAACGTCACACCGCTTTCCACGTCGCGTACCACAAAGCTCGGCGCGTTTGTGACAACACCGAGCGCATCAACATCTCTCCGCTCCGGACCGCGAGCCTGTGCAAACGGAAACACACCCGACTCGGCGCGAATCGCCGCCACGTGCATCTGCGACGGCACCACATCCACCGTCGTGCCCGGAAATAAAGGCGCCAGCGCAAAAACGAGCAACACGTTTATCACGGACTTGATTATCATGTATCCGAAGAGACAAGATTCTCTCCATTCAGCGCTTCAAAATCCGGCAACGCCTCCGGAGCGTGCACGCCCAAGTGACGCAAGCAGGCCGTCGAGATTGTGTACGTATCGCCGTTTGACGATTCGGTTGTGTCTACGAGTCCGCGCATCATGAGATTGCGAAGGATGAGCGAACAGTTGACTCCACGAATCTGCTCCATTTCCGCTTTCGTGATGGGTCCGCGATAAGCAATGATAGCCAACGTTTCCACCGAAGGACGCGTCAATTCACCGGTAACATCCCGTTTGAGATACGCGCGCACCGCAGAGGCCACATCCGGCGCCGTCATGAGCGCCGCCTCCTTCTCCGACACAAATAATCGAATGCCCGACGTCTCATGATTAAGATGCTCGGCCACGATATCGAGCGCCGCCGATACTTCGTCCAAAGATGTCTCCGTTTCTTTGACTAACCGAGAAAAAGAGAGTGACCTCCCAGAAGCAAACAGCAACGCTTCGATGTGGCTCGAAAGGTTTTTCATACGCGCTCAATCGCAATATCTTCAAACAACCCCCGTTGTTCCACATGAACAATTTTTTGTTTCAAGAGCTCAAGAAGCGCCAAAAAACTGGTGACCATTTCCACCCGTGAGCCGTGCTCCGTCATCTCATGAAAAAGAACGCGCGCGCCTTCGGCGATGCGACGCTTGAGATGCACTATACGCTCTTCCACGGTTGCGGTGCGCTCCAAAAGCCGCTTGGGAAGCTCCAAATACGGCAAAAGACGCTCGACGACTCCTCTGAACGCTTGCACAAGATCGTCGCCAGAAAGAGAAGGCGGCGGCGAAAACGCCGGCGCTTCTATATTCTGCCGCGGTGCCGCATACCCTTCAAAGCCATCTGAAAACAAGATACTTAAGCGTTCCGCCGCTTGAGCAAATTTTTTGTACATGCGCAGTTGGTCCGCCAATCCCACACCGTCATCTTCGTCTTCCATCATAAGGTCTGGAAGAAGCGCTTTGGACTTGAGATACAGCAGTTTGGATGCCACAACCAAAAAATCAGCGAGCTCATGAGGCGCGACATCCTGCACACGCTCAAGATGCGCCACGTACTCCTCCGTGATGCTCGCAAGGCTCACCTGTGAGATATCAAGCTCGCGCTTTTCTATGAGCGCCAACAAGAGTCCAAGCGGCCCTTCAAACTGTTCCGTTGTTACTCGGTACGTCATGCGCGCGGTTTGATGACAATGCCGAGCTCGTCTGTTACGGACTTTGGCAGTGGTCCTGGCGCATGCATAACGGACGTGTTGCCCGAACCGGTCATAGGAAAAGCAACCACTTCGCGCAAGTAAGACTCCCCTGTCAAGTTCATGATATTGCGCTCAACGCCAAGACCGATGCCGCCGTGTGGCGGTGCACCGTACGAAAACGCCTCAAGCATGTGTCCTACGGATGCTTCCGTCTCCGCATCCGAGTACCCCATCGTGCGATACGTGGCGCGAAGGATGTCCGCTTCATGCGCACGAATGCTCCCTCCACCAGATTCGTACCCATTGCAAACTAAGTCGTACTGCGATGTCAGGATGTTCTCGATGTTTCGGCCGTTCAGAAGATCGTCGCGGAATTCCGGCAGCGGCATCGAAAACGGATTGTGCGTAAACGTCCAGCCTCCCTGTTCCGTCTTTTCAAAGAACGGAAAATCAACCACCCACGCGTACGCAAGAATGCCGCGTGCCTTTTCCTCTTCCGTGCGCAGATCAAACTTGTCGGCTCCATAGCGCTCCATGGATTCCGCGTAGGAGAGGCGCGGAAACGGAATTTGCTTGATGGTGTATCCAAGCGATTGCACGGCGTGAATCATCATATCTTCAATCATTTGCATAACCTCGTCACGCTCCATAAAACTCATCTCCACGTCAATCTGTGTGTGCTCAAATCCGCGGTCTGCGCGAGGGTCTTCATCGCGCAATGCGCGCGCCAGTTGAAAGTAGCGTTCAAAGCCCGCCACCATCAACAGCTGTTTGTACTGCTGGGGACTCTGCGGAAGCGCAAAGAATTTGCCAGGTTGTAAACGCGACGGCACGACAAAGTCACGCGATCCCTCTGGCGTCGCTTGAGAGAGAAGAGGCGTCTCAATTTCAGTAAAGTCATGCTCAAACAGAAACGTGCGGCACGCCTGCACAAAGCGGCTTCGAAGCCGAATCGTGTTTGCCATGCGCTCGGATCGCAAATCCAAATAGCGATACTTGAGCCGCACGTCCTCACTCACATGCGACGTATCCTTATCGATCTCAAACGGTGGCGTTTCACTGGCGTTGAGAATAATAATGGATGACGCGAGCACCTCTACCGTCCCCGTTTGCATGTTCGGATTGGTTTGTTTCTCGCCGCGCGCTTGAACGTTGCCTCTAATTTTGAGCACGAATTCCGGCCGAATGTTCTCAACAAGTAACTTGGATGCATCATCAAGCTCACTTGGGACAATCACAACCTGCACCATCCCCGAACGATCGCGCACATCCAAAAAGGCCACTTTTCCCATGTTGCGGCGAGCGTGTACCCATCCGAATAACAGAACCTTTTCGCCGACTTTTTGTGTGGTCTCAAGAGCTAGACTTCGTTGCTGCATATATGAAGATAGTATATCAGAAGTGTCATAAGGAAACGAAAAACCGGCCCGTCGGCCGGCATGTTTCTGCAGTGCTCCAGCACTACCTCAAACAAGCCGGCGCGGGCCGACTATCGTTATTTTGATTGTTCATGAACTGTTTCATTGCGCTATTGTATCACAACACTCGAGCCAATACAATCTAAGTAGGACTTACGCGTTTGGCACATTTCGTTGTCGAAACCTCTGGTTTGAACTCACC
>CAYHRP010000041.1:0-6609 GCA_964359145.1 uncultured Gammaproteobacteria bacterium
GACACAGCGTATTGAGTTTATTGAGATATACATAAAAGGCGAAAAAGGGAACGAGGATCGCGAACGAATCAAAGAGTATTTGAAAAATCAAAATTCCACCCATTCAAATTGAGGTCCAACCATCCCGCCGAGAAGTTTTGGGGGCGAAGCCAAAGCAGGCGGGTAAAAAGGAAGATGGTTGAGGAGAAAGAATTTTTGCCACCTGCTTTTGAGCGGAGGCGTGGCAAAAGGAGGGTTGGGGAAAAGCAGATTAGAAACCACATTCTTTCAAATACGGTCGGAGAGATTTCTCCTATGGCTTTGATATAGGACGAGGTTCACAAACTCGGGACACGACCGAGTATTTTCATTCGTCATCTTTCAATCAAAGCATCACACACAGACCTCGTTGAGATAAAACCATTAGGCATCCAAACAAAAACTCGGCCGATCAAGCCGAGATTTTGATTTGCGTGTTAGCGAATCACGCCGCCCCATTCGAGAACCGCAAAGCCGCGGCGATCAAAATGCGGTAGGCGTTTTGGCGGACGCGCAGGTACGGGCGCTTCCAATTCCTCATAGTCCATGAGTACACGAAACACGGAGTCTGGCTCCACCGACAGCGAAAGCGGCGCGAGCGCATCCATCACTTTTGTGCCGTGGAAGCCGACCTTGTAGTACGGCGCACTCTGCATGCGCGGTCCCCAAAACTCCATAAAATCAAACGTTTCGCGTGCGTTCAAGCCCATGACTCCGAGCGTCTCACTCAAAAAGGCCGGCACATCATCACGCGCAACAACCCAATACGACTCCGGCTCCGCGTACAAGCCGCCGCGACCCTCCCAAAACAGATACGGATACTCAACGCCATCATCCAAATTCACCACACGCCCATTCGTCTGCGCCGTCACACGCCAACCATCGCGATATTCCGGCTCCGTAAACGAGAATCCGCCTTGCGGCTCCACGCGCACCGTCACGTCCATGTCGCGCTCGGGATAAAGGTAGATCACCGGCTTTCCGCATTCAGCTCCCCCCACAATGTTCGCGTTCATCAGCTCCACCCATCGCCCGAAACTATCCTGAAAAAACGCGTGCGGGTATCCGCCTTGTACTTCCGTAATCGGCACCGAGCGCCCTTGCGACGCATCGTAAAACGACGAAGGAAAATGCTTGTTCTCAAGCGTTGCCGGCACATATACTTTTATGGAAGAAGCATCCGTGCGCCCTTGCGCGTTGAGCGTGTCGCCCACATAGACAAGATCGAATTCCTCAATGAGATCAGGATCGATAACATACGTGAGCGTCGTAAGACCGCAACCGCCAACATCTCCCTTGTAGTAGGATGTCGTATTCACGTTCGAACCCTCCCACAAGATGCGCGGCACGCCTATGCCAAGCGACGTTCTATCGTTCACCGCGGCCGCCTCGTAGTCCATAAACGGAACCTCAAGGTCGTACCACGCCATGCGACCGTCTTCGCGTACGAAGAAAAATTGGTTTATGCCAACATGCGGCCCACTAAAACCAGGAGCGTTTCTATCTGGCGCGTACAAATAAAGTGTCGTGCCGTCCGCGAGTGTTGTTCTGTCCGCGTACGAGCCGACAGGAAAAACGTCCGGAAAATCTGTGCGCAAATAAAGACCGGAAAAACGAAACGCGCGCCCTTGCGTATCCACAACGCGATCATCATGTTCGAGCTCCGGAATCACGACGTTCTCGTCAATCACGATAGAACCGTGACTGCTCTGCCAATCGTCTACGCGATTACCAAATACATTCTCAAGCGATTGCCGCGCCGTTGTTGGGAAGCCAAACGACACAGCTACGGATGCGTAGCGCCCGAGCAAAACATCGGGCTTGCTGTCAGACGGCGCTTCGAGAACGTAGAGAAAAAAATGAGACGTCCCAAGCTCTTCCAGACTTGCATACTGCATCGTCAGCTCGTACCCATCGTACGCGCCACCGCTCACCGTTCCAAGCTTCAAGGAAAATGCCTCTGCGCCCGCCGAACGCACTAAATCCACGAGATCGTTGTAAATCAGCTCACCAATATCCGACCGAATAGGAAAACGCCCTTGCTCGGAAACCGGCTTCCATACGACCTTGATGTCGCGGTCACTGACGGGAGACAAAACGTCTTCGTCGCTTTCATCATCGTCTGCCGCGTCATCCACAACAGGCACGTTCCTGTCTGCCACAATGTCGTCTGGCACAATCGCCACCGTACGATTCTTCGCGAAAAATATTCCTGCAATGAACGCGGCAAAAATCAGAATAACGCCAAGCGCCACCACAAACACCAGTGTCTGTGATGCCTGCCCTATGGGCGTGCCACTGTCGCTCGGCACCACGGGCGGCGTTTGCGGTTCAACGACGCGATCTTCAAAAGGATCGTAGAGCGATTTACTGAACATAGAAAATCGTTAGGACGCCGGCGGCGACGTCATCGTGAATATTTTCGTCGGACATATCGGCAACAAGCGCGCGCAATGCTAACGCGGATTCGTCCGATAGCGGCACCGGTTGGCCGCCGCGTGTTCCAACGGGAAGTAGATGCAGTATAACACGGTCTCGTTCCACAGTCACGCCAAGTGTAAGCGCGTTCCATGTGGATGGGATTTCCTGATCGAACACAAAGTTGCCGAGCGAATACACCACAGGAACGTCGCCGATAACTTCAATCCCCTGCGGCACGTGCGGATGTCCGCCGACAATCAAATCGGCTCCCGCATCCGCCATACGCTCGGCAAGCGCGCGCTGTGACGGTTGCGGACGCGTCACATACTCGGCGCCCCAATGCGGCAGAACGATCACAAAGCGCCCCTCTGCATCCGCCGCGGCAATTTCACGCTCGAGCGCTTGGATGTTCGGCTGAAACTGATGATAGCCGATGAGCGACAGCGCCATGCCGTTTATTGTCGTGTCATAGCGTGGCGTCGGCTCCGTGTAGCCACCAAACCATGACATGCCTATAGCGTCCAAACGCTCGCGCGTCTCTCGCAATCCCGCCGTGCCAACATCAGAACTGTGATTGTTCGCCAAACTCACCACGTCGATGTACGGCTTCATCGCCTCCACAGCCTTCGGCACAAACACAAACCGAAACGGAGGATTAACCGTGTACGTACTTGGCTGTTCGTTCACTGTGCCCTCAAGATTGCCAACGCGCAAATGCGCGCCCTGCAAAAATCGCGTGACGTTTTGCCACGGATACGCGGTGCCGTGCTCGTCCATTTTTCTGCGAACGCCGCGATCGAGCATAACGTCGCCAACAATATGCAACGCCGCAAACGGCTCCGCCGACGGCTCCCCGTACGTGAACACACCGAGAATGTGACTCGTGTTATCGCGCCAATCTTGCGCCGCTCCCATTTGTAGCGAGCTCCCGTGATGCGTAAGCGCGAATCGCTCCGTGCCGTGCGCCGCATTGAACGCTTGGAGAATACGAAGCGTCGCGTTTGAGTCAATCTCAAGATTGACGTCGTCAAGACCACCACTTTCGATTTGCCGCAACGTCACCTCGTCATGAAACGCCGCCGCGTTTTGCGGAAGGTTGTGTGACATGTCGATGGAGGCAATCATCACCGCGTCTGGCGAGAGCGCCGCCACCGCTTCGCCAATCTCGCGCGCGTCCTGCGGCGTAAGCGACTCATGCACAATCAAGGGAACGATGCGCGCGCGGGGCATAGAGCGTTTCACAAACGCGGTCAGCGCACCGATGCCGTGCTCGTTTGGCGCGGCAGATTCCTCGTGCTCCAAAACGGCAACACGTTGTGCGAGCATCTCTGCCAATTCCATGTTCGTACTCACATCCCCGTATGGCGTTTGCCACGTGCCAAAGGATACCTGCGCCGGCGAGCGTCCGACATCAAAATGGTTTGGACTCACAATCACGATGGTCGTCGGCTGTTCTTTGGCGAGTGTCTCAAACACCTCCGCAATCGGCCGCGCCGCCAACAGATGATGCGCCGCAAGCGCCGACTGCACGCGCCCCGTCTCCGCCACACGTACACCTTTATACGCCGCCTCATAAAATTCGCGGCCGTACAGCCCGTATGTGTACTTGGGTTGCTCTGACGCCTCATCCAAAAGCACGGGAACGGACTTTTGTTTCTCCGTGCCAAACGACATGCCAAATACAAACACTACCCCCGCAACGACAAAAAATAAGATACCGTAAAGGATGCGTGTCGTTATAACTTGCATGACTCTATTGTCCATTCAGCCCGCGAATAAACTCACCGAGCACATCTCCAACGGCCACGCCGGTTTCGGCCGCGGTCTTTGCCAAGTGCGCGTGAGACTTGTTGTAGAGCGTGAGCACTCCTGTCGCGGCTTTGGTGATACCAATTGCCACCACAATCACTCCTTTGTCACGCAGCGCCTTTATAGCGTTTTTGGCGCCTTCTTTATTAGAGCTGGCCCCATCCGTTAAAACTATCACAACTTTGCGCAATTCGCCGCGCGCAATGCGCTCAAAATCCTCCTCCGGAATAGACTTCAATATCGCATCAAGCGCCAAATCGTCGCGCGTAGACTTTCCCGGCGTGTTGGCGAGCTCCTTGAATACCGCCACGCGCTGGCGGTCCGTCAATTCTTCGGAAAGCGCCTTCAGGCACCCGACTTCAGGCGGCCCACCAAAGCCCCACACTTCACTGCGCACGTGCAGGTCTGCAAGCAAATCCGAACGTGCATCGTCCAAATCATCGCAAAACTCACGCAGTGCTTCCAGCGTCAAAGCAACCGCCTTTTGTTGCTCGACGTTTTTTACCGCCGTGCCGTCTGTCTCATTCATCGAACCAGAGCGATCGCACACCAGCGTCACATCAAACGCTCCAAACAACTCTTTGAGCTCTTCGCGCGGCTCATAGGTCATCCACACGGCAGGGTCCGTATGTCCGGCTCGCGACTCTGCAACGGCCTCCGCCGGCCGAATCAAATACTCGCCCTCTTCCACCGGCTGTCTTGAACGAGGACGCATCTCCAAGCGCTCTGTAACAATTTTGCGAAACACGCGACGAATTTGCTCAACAACCGATTCGTCCGCCTCCGGCGAACGCAGCTCCTCGACAGTCTCCCAAAACCTTTGATATGCGCGCAAATCCTCAACCGACACTCCCACCTCCTTTGCGTACGCTTCTTCCGTCAATTCCTCCGGAGTTTTTGGCTTCCCCGGTTTGATGACCGCATCCACCGCTTCTAAAATTTGCTCGTCTGTCAAAGCGGCATCCGGCGAATTCTCCAAGTATTCCTTATACAAGTCCTCAAATAGTTTCTCTGGGTCTTCCGGTAACCCGGGTTGCGACGGCTCTTCTCCGGGTTTTGGCTTCCCCGATTGCGGCTCTTCGGGTTGCTCTGACGGCATCGTCCCTGCACTCGGTTCACCATCCAAGGGTGACTGTCCCTGCTCCGGCGCTCCTTCGCCCTCTTGCCCCCCCTGCCCTTTCTGTGTCTCTTTCTCTTCCTTCTTCTTCCTCACGTCCTCCCGAAACAGCCGCTCATACACCGGCTCAAAAAACCGTTCCTGCAGAGCAAGCCGCTTGGATTGCGGCATATCCGGATGCGACATCACATCTACCACGTCTTGGCCAGCGCGATTTTTCGTTTTCCGCAGAGCATCAATCTCCGCTCGAACGCCTTCGGACACTTCCACTGGCTCGTCTGGCATCATCTGCTCCCTAAACAGTGCGTACACAAATTGAAGATGCTCGGGCAATTCCGTCATGTCGCGTTGTTTCCACAAGTGATTGCGATACAAATCGAACTGCGTTTCCTTTTGATTGGGAGCGCGCGCCAAAATCGTCCTGTCCACGCTTATGTCTTCGAGCACGTTATCAAACACATGCAAACGCGGCTTGGCGACCATCCGCGCTCTATGCGCCCTCCATGCCGCCAGCCCTTCGTGCTCGCGCACCAATCCCATCAATCGTCGAAAGTGCTCAAATTCATGCAAAAATGAATTGAACGCATGCGCTTCGGTCATGCCCTTTTTTTCGTAGTAGCTTGGATCGCCCAAAATTTCGCCTTTCTTCAAATCAATGGCGAACGTTCCAGCCTCGCGGCTCGGTCTTGCTTTGATGCTCGCGTCCCCCGCATAGAGGGCAAAAAAATCACGATTCCGCTCAAAAAACGCCGCGAGTTTTTCTTCGGCCTCTCTGTTGATTTCTTCCGGCGGCCGCGGCGCCTCCGCTCCAGGTTGGCTGTCAATGGTTCTTGGCATGAGTTCAAGAGTTCAAGAGTTCAAGAGTTCAAGGGTTCAAGAGTTC
This sequence comes from uncultured Gammaproteobacteria bacterium, assembly GCA_964359145.1. Classification (GTDB taxonomy): domain Bacteria; phylum Patescibacteriota; class Patescibacteriia; order UBA9934; family UBA11717; genus 2-02-FULL-53-10. The sequence goes on from CAYHRP010000041.1 coordinate 6,249, forward strand.
AAGGACCAAAGCACGACGGACGCAAGCGATGAGACAGAAGGTCAAAGAACAAAGGGTCAAAGTCTGCATCAGCGGGAGAAAGACACGCCCATATCGCCACTCCGGTCCTTCGGATCCCACCTGTTCACGCTCACGCCCCCCGAGTTAGCGCTACCGACGTGCACAAGATAGCCGTCGGAGACCTGGTCGTTCGTCCAGTCATAGAGAGCTTGTCCATTGAAGAGTCGGGCGTCTTGGGTTTCAAGGAGTGTTGCTTGGTCAAAGAGGGCATCTGGTAAGGAACGGCGGTGGTTTTGGTTTACTTTAAGAGCGGCGAGTGCTTGGGCGGCAGGTTTCCAGATACTCTCGTCGTTTGAAGATG
>CAYHRP010000042.1:0-6608 GCA_964359145.1 uncultured Gammaproteobacteria bacterium
CTCCAGTCATTGCGAGCCCTTTCCAGTCATTGCGAGCGTAGCGAAGCAATCTAACACATGGATCTCACCATCATCATTGTGTCGTGGAACGTGCGGGAGGCGCTTGAGCGCAATCTCGCCTGTTTATTTTTGCTGTCCGATGTGGTGACACGGGATGTGGTGGTTATTGACAACCATTCTACAGACGGCACGGCGGCAATGGTGCGTGAACAGTTCAAAGACGTATCACTCATTGAGAACGATTGGAATGCGGGGTTTGCGTTTGCGGTGAATCAAGGCATTCGACTATCGCGCGGTCGCTCTATCTTACTTTTGAATCCAGATATGCTCGTGCGCGAAGGGTCGCTCGATCGTGTGGTGGAGCGTCTTCAATCTCGCAATGACATCGGCGTTCTTGGCGCTCGTTTGGAATCACGGGATGGAAACGTGGTCCCATCCGTTCGTCGCGATCCGTCGCTCACCGATCAGCTCGCGATTGCGCTCAAATTGCCGCACGTATTTCCGAGCGTTCTTGCGAGGTACACGATAAAGGATTTTGATTGTTCACGTTCACAAAATGTGGAACAAGTACGCGGTTCTTTTTTTGCTTTTCGGCGGGCCGTTGTAGAGCTTGTGGGACTATTTGACGAAGGGTTCTTCCTCTGGTTTGAAGAAGTGGATTTTTGCCGCCGTGTGCGCGAAGCGGGATTTCAGGTACATTTTGCCTCTGACGTTATTGCCGAGGATCTCGTTGGGCGCAGTTTTGCGCAAGTCTCCACGCGAAGAAAGCAGTGGATGTTTACGAAAAGTCAGCGACGCTATTTCAAAAAATGGCATGGATGGTGGGCCTATCTCTTGCTTTTGGCCGCCACGCCTCTTGCCCTGTGTGCCGGCGTATTGGAGGACGCGCGCCGTGTTCTTATAGGCAAACACGTATGACATTGGCAATCCAACTCGTGCTCTACAACGGGTCGCCCTATTTTCTAGCGCTTCTTGAATCTCTTTGTAAGCAGAGTGATCAAGATTGGACGCTCTATGTGCGCGATCAGAGTTCCGACGCAACAGAGCGTCGTACGGTATTGCGGTGCTTGGAGTTCTCCGGAATGCGCGCCGTGGTTGACGCATCGCACGAGAACATCGGATTTTCCGGAGGACATCAGTGTTTGTTTGAACAACACGATGCGGATTTGGTGTTTTTGCTCAACCAAGATTCTCTGCTTGGTTCTAAGTATATTTATGAAGTTCGTAACGTTTTTGACGACGAGAACATCGCGGCGGCGGCGGGAGTCATCTTTCAAGCATCATTTGCAGAAGGTAAGTGGCACAAACGCGATACCATTGATTCCATGGGCCTTGTTTGTCGACGAACACATAAAGTGGAGGACCAACGACATGTTGAACACAAATTTGATTCAACTCCATTCGAGGTGTTTGGTGTCTCCGGTTGTTTGCCTGTGTATCGTCGGAAGGCCATTGAAGAGGTGAGTTTTAATAGGAGTTTGTTCGATGCGCGGTATTTTATGTACAAGGAGGACGTTGACGTTGCCTATAGGCTCCAGTACGCCCATTGGAAGGCCGTGACTGTTCCACGCGCCATCGCATGGCATCGCCGTACATTCGCTGTGCACAAACGCGCGAAGCAAACTCGTGATGCTCGATTTCAATCGTATCGAAATCATCTTTGGAATCTGGTGAGTCACTCATCGTTGCCTTCCATCGAGCGCGATTTCTTCATGATTATTCCTTACGAGTTTTCAAAAGCGGTTTTTATGCTTGCGACGGCGCCCCGACTGTGGTGGCGGGCCGCGCGCGAAACGTATCAGATGCTTCCTCTCCTCAAAGCGAAACGCGCCTTCTATGAGCATCGCGCCTCTTGATATCGCCGTCATCGTCGTGGTGTATAACAAACTGCATCCCGCTTGTTTGACATCACTCAAGCGCGTGGTAGAGCTCTCGCCGCTTTCGATTGAGGTCGTAGTCGTGGACAATGCATCGCCGAATTTGGATGTCGCCACTATGACCCATGAGGCCTATCCAAAGGCGCATCTTATCGTGTGTCGCAAAAACCATGGTTTTGGGCGGGCGTGTAATCGAGGCGCTCGCGTACTCAACGCTTCCTACCTCTTTTTCCTCAATCCAGACACTTTTCTGACGAACGATACGCTCTTTGATGCCTTGCACGGATTTATGAAGCGTTATCCGAAAGTTGGCATGACGGCGCCGCGGACGCACTATTTGGACGGAACTTTACAAGAAACGTGTCGTCGCTTTCCGGCATGGCATATGCCTCTCGTGCGCCGTACGGCACTGGCGTCTAGAACGCGCGGTCAGCAATATGTCAACGACTTTTTAATGAAAGATTTTGATCACGCCTCCGCGCGCATGGTGGATTGGGTGCAAGGGTCGGCGATGATGATTGAGACGGCCCTCTATGGTGACATGGGTGGTTTTGATGAACGGTATTTTATGTATTTTGAGGACGTGGATTTGTGTAGGCAGTGCTGGGAGCGCGGACGGCCGGTGTATTATCTTCCGTCCACGACGATTGCGCACGAATATACGCAGGGGTCGGCAAAGGTTGCTGGTCCCGTATCGGGGATCTTCACGAATCGCCTCGCGCGAGCGCACGTGCATAGTTGGTTGCGGTATTTGTCCAAATGGGGAACGCGTACTTTATAGGATGATGTCTATTTATGATGCCATTTGTTCAACTGCAAGTGATCGCGTATTGTTCCGATGAAGCGCCGTCCGATCTTTCAAAGCTTATAGAGTCGCTTGAACACATTTTGTATCCACGCGATCGTTGGGAACTTGTCATTATTGATAATCCTTCAGAGCAGGGAACGATGCGCGAGTGGATTACGACGCATGTCATAGCGAAGTCCCAAGTAACATTGCCGTACGTGCGTCTGATTTGTTCAGAGACAAATGATGGTTTTGCCGGCGGGCACCAAAGGGCCTTTGCGGCGCGCCGTGCCGATACGGACATCGTGTGTCTTCTCAATCAAGATGCGTTTGTTGATCCCGCATGGATGGATTCGGCGGTGAGAGCGTTTGAGAACACGGATGTGTCGCTCGTTCAGTCACAGATTCGACTCGCTCAAGATCCTTCGAGATTGAATGTTCTTGGAAACTGTCTGCATTTTTTGGGGTTTGGCTTTTCCGATGGCAACGGTCTTACTTTGCAACAGGCTCTGCACTCCTCGTTGCCTCATTTTTACGGGAGTGGCGCCTCGCTTTTTGTGCGCGTTAGCGCTCTCAAACCGTTCGGATACCTTTTTGACCCTATCTACTTTATGTATCACGAAGACGTGGATCTTTCATGGCGTATGCGCTTGTGCGGTCGAGAGATCGTATTTTCAGACACGTCGATTGCCTATCATCGTTATGAGTTTTCGCGAAGTATTCGCAAATTTGTCTGGATGGAGCAGAACCGATGGCGCACGCATCTCTCACGGCTCAAATGGCGAACACTATTTTTGTTCACTCCAGCGTGGTTCGTGATGGAGATTGGAGCATTACTGTTTGCGGCAAAGGGCGGTTGGTTTTTTAAGCGTCTTGGAGCGTACACATTTTTTTTGCGGCCAAGTACATGGGATGATATAAAAAAGCGACGTACCGAAACGCGTCGCATTCGCACCGTGTCAGACCGACAGATTCTGGAGCACATGGTCGGTCGGATTGAATCGCAGGATGTTGAAAGCGTCTTCTTGAAATATCTCGTGAATCCAATCTTGGACGTCTCTTTCCGATGGTTGCGGCGTCTCGTCGTCTGGTGAGCCACGGTGAAAGAGCGGACGGGCAAACACACCTGCGTCCAAGGCGTCGCGTCCGAGAAGATACAACAGGCGACCGGTCTCATCGGTTCCGATGTCTTCGATGACTGTCAAGGCGCCGAGCGAATGGGTCAGTCGGTGTCCGAGTCCGTTAATTTCAATGGCGAACGCCTCGCGTTGTGTGGCGTAGAACACATATCCCGGATGCCGAATCGTCCAGTGCACGGCCGAAAGCGGCTGGCTCAAGCGTGTGAGTGTTGTTGATCGGTGCGCGTCTGCGTTGTACAACTGAATAGCATACGCATCCGCATACAAAAGCGTGTGTGGCCCAATCCACTCGTAAAACAACGCTGATTCCACAAGGCGAAGCGGTGTTTTTTTGTCGGATGTGTCTATGAGAATGATGCGTGCCGGGGATGGTTGTTCTAAAAGAACGTATGGAGATCGCACGTCGACAATCTGGTAATCGCCTTTTGGGAGGCGCGCAAGTTCGTTTCCATTTTCATCGCGCACGAGCGTGGCAGTTTCTTCTTCTTTGAACGTCATCAAAAAGGACGGCACGGTTCTTTTCCCATCGCGGACATCGATACGGATGGGAGCGTTGTTTTGACTCGACACAGTAACATGGTCGTCGTCTTCCCACCGAAGGAACAGCGCGTCGTCTGCCGTTGCGCGATGAACGAGTCGCGCGTCCGATCCGTTCACCGCGGTGACCCACGCTTCCGTCCAACCGTGCTGTGTTGTTAGCCAAACGATTCGGGATGACGAAGGATTCAACGCCGCGCGGTCAAATGTTCGGGAAACGGATCTTTGCGGTTGTTCTTCAGAGAATAAGACGACCGCTTCCGCAAAGGACGTTTCTCCACTCTTGATTGTGACGATCTTTTCCCACGATTGGTGGCCGGGAAGTTCCACACGCACCGTATGTTCGCCGGGGCGCAGCCATTTGACAATGCTCGGCGAGCGATCGGAGCGCTTGCGTCCGTCAATCGTAATCTGCGCTCCACGCGGCGTGGTTGCCAAAAGAAGCGTTCCTGTTTTGGACAGCCCGTCTTCTTTTGACCATCGATAGCCGGCCGTATACAGAAGAGAAAGAGGCGCCGTGATAAGAAACAGCAGGACAAATCCGTAAAACAGTTTTCGCCGTACACGCTTCATGTGCGTGTGAGCATACGAAGCTTATGGCCTTTTTGCAAGAGACGGTGCGCTCCTGTATGATACATTTCATTCATTATCGAGAATGCTTGAGTCCCATTTCACAATATGATGTCTGTAGAGTACATGAAACGAATACGTCAGCCGGTTGTGTGGGCAGCAGGAGTGCTTGTGGTCGCAGCGGTGTTTTCGGTTGGGTTCATGATCGGCCGCGAAAATCCGCAAACAGTGCGGCTGGACGATGGGCGCGTGATTGGGATTGGAGAAGCGCGACGACTTTCGGACGATGTGGAGTTTGGGCTGTTTTGGGAGATATGGGAGATGCTTCAAGATGATTATCTGCGCGGGCCGGCTCCGGAAAAAGATTTATTTTATGGGGCTATCAACGGACTTGTTGAGGGGCTTGGCGATCCGTACAGCGAGTTTTTCGATCCGCGGGAGGCGGACATCTTTGAGAGCGACCTTGAGGGAAAATTTGAAGGCATCGGCGCGGAGATTGGTATTCGCGACGATCAATTGGTTGTCGTTTCGCCGCTTGCCGATTCGCCCGCCGAGATTATGGGCATCTTGGCCGGAGACAGCATCTATCTTATCGATGGCGTAGAGACGGCCGGCATGTCAGTGGACGAAGCCGTGCGCCGCATTCGCGGGCCGCGCGGCTCGATGGTCGTTCTCACCGTGTCGCACAATGGTATTGAGACGATTGAAGATATTACGATTACGCGCGACGTCATTCGCCTCCATTCGGTGACGTGGGATGTCACGGACGATGACATCGCTATTATTCGGATCGCTTTTTTTAACGCGGACACAGCGGGGCTATTCAATGAAGCGGTCATTTCCGTGATGCAGTCGAATGTGGACGGGATCGTACTTGATTTGCGCAACAATCCGGGCGGGTTTTTGGATCGTGCGGTGTCGGTGGCGGGCGAATGGATTGGCACGGACACGGTAGTGATTGAACGCGATGAGGATGGTCAGCTCACGCCTTATCCGTCAACGAGTGTTGGTCGTCTTGCGCGCACGCCAACGGTGGTACTTGTCAATGGCGGCAGTGCGAGCGCGTCGGAAATTGTTGCCGGAGCCTTGCAAGATTACGGATACGCGACGATCGTCGGCGAGCAGACGTTTGGCAAGGGTTCCGTGCAGGAATATCGGGAGATGGTGGACGGTTCGGCAGTGAAAATTACCATTGCCGAGTGGTTGACTCCCAAGGAGCGCTCGATTGATCAAAATGGCATCACGCCGGATCGTGAGGTGGCGTTTGATGCGGATGCGTTTGCGGAAGGCGTGGATGTACAGTTAGAGGCGGCGCTTGAAGAGTTGGCAAAGATGCCGTATGGCGATCCGTCGTGAAGTCTCGTCCGGCGGGATTGTCTACAAGGTTACGGCGCGCGGCGTGTCGGTGGCATTTATTTGCGACTCGGTGGGGAAGTGGACGTTTCCCAAGGGGCATGTGGAACGTCGCGAGACCATTGAACGCACGGCGCGGCGCGAAGTCCGTGAAGAAACGGGTTTGAAGAATTTGCGTCTGGTGCGCAAACTTGGGCGCATTACCATCACGTTTGAGGATCGCTATGTGCGCAAGGGTGACACGGTGACGAAGGACATCCACTACTTTTTGTTCGAGGCGTCGCCCAACGCGCGCATCAAAAAACGGCGTCCAGCAAAAAGCGGTGAACGCATCCGTGGCGCGCG
>CAYHRP010000043.1:0-6569 GCA_964359145.1 uncultured Gammaproteobacteria bacterium
GACTTTTCGGTAATGAGCGGGCGTCGAAGCACGCGATACGCTTGGCGACCGGCTTTCTTTTTCAACGCCGCCTTTTCAGACTTTTTCTCAAGCGGCTTCTTAGCGGCCCGCAACTTCTTCTTTGGCACCTCTTTCGTTTCCGTCGCCTTCTTTATCACCGCTGTCTTTGCCGTCATGTCATTCGTACGCGAAACCTTTGAAGACGCTTTCGGCTCTTCTTGCTTCTTGATGCCCGTTTCTTGATTCTCATCAAGAATTTTTTTCTTTCCAAACAATCCCATATTAGACAAAATGCTTCACAAGAATATCCAAGTCGCTCTTTGAGACAACAATGCGCGTAGCCTTGAGCACGTCCACAATATTCACGCTGTTTGGCGCAATAGTCTCCGTCTTCGGTACGTTGCGCACGCCGAGTCGTACCGCTTTGTTTGCCGAATCAACAATAAGCAACGTCCGTCCGTCCGCTTGAGGCAACACCTTGAGCGCGCTTGATATCACCGATGTCTTCGGTATCTCAAACGTGAGATCATCCACAACCACAAACCGCTCATGAGCCACCTTATCGGACAACACCATGTAAAGCGCCTTACGCCGAGCCTTGCGATTCATCTTCACGCTAAATACACGTTCGCTGTTTGGGCCAAATGTCACGCCGCCACCAGACCAGAGAGGCGAACGACGTGAGCCGTGACGCGCGCGACCTGTTCCTTTTTGCTTCCACGGTTTGCGACCGCCTCCGCGCACCTCTCCGCGATCTTTGGTATGGGCAAGCACGACGCGTGCGTTTACCATCTGCGCCACAACCGCCTCGTGTACCAAGCCTTCACTTGGTTCAACGCCAAAGATCCGCTCCGGAACGTCAACCGTTCCGACCGTCTCTCCTTTCAGATTGAAGACGTTGATATTCATAAGACCTTTTTCAAAATAAATTCACAGCCGAAAAACAACATCTTTCTGGCGAAAGGCCTTTGAGGGAACCGAAACGTACTCTAAGTACGTTGAGGTTTCCGAAAAGGTCTTGGAGCCAAAGATGGAGTTTTGTAGGCATGAAGTTATTTTGAGAAGGGTCTATATGGGTTATGCGCGAGCCTGAATCAAGACCACACTATTGCGACTACCCGGAATCGCGCCTTTCAGCGCTAAAATGTTTTCCTGCGCGCGCACCTGTGCTACTTCGAGATTCTTGACGGTAATACGCTTGTCGCCCATATGTCCTGCCATGCGCATACCTTTGAACACACGCTGTGGACCACCGGCACCAATGGATCCCGGCATACGCACCGCGTCTTTCGTTCCATGCGTCGTATTGTGTCCGTGAAAGCCATGACGTCTCACAACCCCTTGAAAGCCTTTTCCTTTTGACGTACCCACAACGTCTACGCGATCACCAACAGAAAATATGGACACGTCCATTTTTGCGCCGACTTCCATGTTGCTCTCATCGAGACGCACTTCTTTGACAACTTCAAATGTCCCCAGATTTTTCCAAGCAACCGATTGCGCTTTTGCGGCGCGCTTTCGGTTTCCCATGCCAATCTGAACAGCCGTATAGCCATCGCGCTCTTTTGTTTTCACTTGCGTAACAACATTTGGCGTAGCCTGAATCAGCGTCACGGGAACCACCGTGCCGTCTTCGCGAAACAGCTGTGTCATGCCAAGTTTTTTTCCGATGATGGCTTTCATAGAAGATCGCTATTGGCTATTGGCCGCTAGCTTAATCGCATCTGGCTTAGCAAAAAACCAGAAGTCTTTCATGGACTCATCCATAAAAGGCTTCTAGCCTCTTCGCACAGCGTCAAGCGCCGAAAGAAGGATGTGGCTTTGTGAATCAATTGAAATTCCTTTCCTGAACGCTCGCTATGTCAAAGAAGGTTTTCTGCTCCACGACGATGCAATGGCGGAGCAAATCTTTTTCTCTACACACGTCGTTCCTCTGAACGTTCGTCTTGGCTCTCCTGCGAGCCAAGATTTTTTCGCATGAGATTGTGAGGTCGCGATCACCTACATTTTTATTTCTATGTCGACACCCGATGGCAGGTTCAGACTCATCAGCGCATCCACCGTCCGCTCGGAAGGATCCACTATGTCCAAGAGACGCTTATGTGTTCGCATTTCAAACTGATCGCGCGCGGTTTTGTGCACAAACGTCGATCGGTTGACCGTATACTTTTTCTTCTCCGTTGGGAGAGGGACGGGACCGAGGATTCTTGCCCCGCTGCGTTCGACCGTCTTCATGATCGTTGCGGTAGCCTGATCGATGATCTTATGATCATACGCGCGAATTTTAATGCGAATGCGCTGTGAGTCTCCTTCTTTTTTTGCCGTTTCAGTTGCCATAGAAAGGTACGAAAAGCGGGGGCGCGCTTGGCACCCCCATCTTGTTTGTTATGCAATGATTTTGGTAACAACTCCAGCGCCAACCGTGCGTCCACCTTCGCGGATAGCAAAATGCGTCTGCTCTTCAAGCGCGACCGGCTGAATCAGCTTAACCTTCAAGTTCACCGTATCACCCGGCATGACCATCTCGGCGCCGCCAAGATCGTTCACCTCACCGGTCACATCCGTTGTACGGATGAAGAACTGCGGCTTGTAACCCTTGAAGAATGGTTTATGTCGCCCGCCTTCCTCTTTCGTGAGCGCGTACACTTCCGTCTCAAACTCGGTGTGCGGCGTCACAGATCCAGGAACAGCCAATACCTGTCCGCGCTGAACGTCTTCCTTCTTGATACCACGAAGCAGAAGTCCGGCATTATCACCCGCCTGCCCCTTATCGAGCTGTTTGTTAAACATCTCAATTCCAGTAACGACGGTCTTTTGCGTGTCGTGGATACCAACAATTTCCGCTTCACTGTTTATCGTAACCGTTCCACGCTCAATGCGCCCCGTCACCACCGTACCGCGTCCTTCAATGGAGAACACGTCCTCAACCGGCATAAGGAAAGGCTTGTCCGTGTCGCGCACCGGTTCTGGAATATACTCGTCGAGCGTCTTGATAAGATCAAGAACGGGCTTGGTCTTTTCCGCGTCTGACGGATTTTCGAGCGCCTGCAGTGCCGAACCACGAATGATAGGCGTCGTATCACCGGGATATTCGTATTTCTTCAATAAATCGCGCACTTCCTCTTCAACGAGGTCGATGAGTTCTGGATCGTCCACCTGATCGATTTTGTTCAAGAACACGACGACGTATGGCACGCCTACTTGACGCGCGAGCAAAATGTGCTCACGCGTTTGAGGCATTGGACCATCGGCGGCGCTGACAACCAAAATCGCCCCGTCCATCTGCGCCGCGCCCGTGATCATGTTCTTCACGTAGTCGGCATGACCCGGACAGTCCACGTGCGCATAATGCCGAGCGCCAGATTCGTATTCAACGTGAGCCGTCGCGATTGTGATGCCGCGTGATTTAGATTCCGGCGCCTTGTCGAGCGCGTCAACGCTCTTTTCAGACGCTTTCATGCCGTTTGCCGCCAACACCTTCAAGATGGCGGCGGTCAGCGTCGTCTTTCCGTGGTCGACGTGACCGATGGTTCCGACGTTTATGTGCGGCTTCCCTCGTTCAAATTGCTCTGCCATAACGTATGGTGACGTGCCATCCAAGCGCTTGAGAAAAACGGCGCCAGATACAGCACAGAATAAATAAGATTGCGATATTCGCAATAAGCGTGCGGATGATAACATTCCCCCTAAAAATGCGCAAGTCCAAGCGATGAATCGCCTTTTTGACCCTACTCAACCGGCTCAAGATAGAATTGCTCCTCCGCGACCTCGTCTTCAGGCTCTTGTTTCTTAGCTAATTCTTGCGAAATGTGCATCTCTGCCTGAAGTGGCGTATCTTCCGGAGCCTTAAAAATGGGCTTTTCAGATGGTTTTTCCGGCTGATTTGGCAACGATTTTCTATCTGTGCGCAATGGAGCATGTTTTGGCTCTTCCACAGAGAAGGGCTCGTCGCTCATGCGCGAGAGAGTATCAATCTCATCGTGAAACTTTGGCGAAGGTTCGCGATGATTTGCATGGCTTACCTTTACGGATTGCTTGAGCGATGAAAACCCAACGAGTTCCGCATATGTTGTAAGAGACATCACAACAACAGGCTCTTCTCCCTCCAAATTTGTTACCACCAACTTATCCCCAGTTGTCTGTGCAAAACGCAGGATTTTTTCAAAGTTTGGATGCATAGGAATGGTTATTGGCTTTTGGCCATTTGCCGTTGAGTTCTAGCTGATAAGAGCGTCATCTTATCATGCAAGTGAAAACGTGCAAAAAGAGCCGCCCCAACGACAGAGTCGAAGGGGCGGTTTCTCAAGAGGCACAACAAGCCGGCGCCATTTCCTGAAGCGTGGCGAGCGCACGGAACGTGGGGCTCCGCTCAAGGAGTTCCTCAAACGTTCCCATCGCTTCAACCTGCGGCAGACCGTCTTGCAGTTCCGTTGCCGGACGCAAAACGATAATGCGATCGCAGAACCGGATCGTGGAGAACCGGTGAGCGATGATGAGCGCCGTAACGCCCTCGCGCAGGATTTCTTCAATCCCCGTTTGGACCCGGCGCTCGGTGAGCGCATCCAGCGAGCTCGTCGCTTCGTCGATGATGATGAAGCGCACGCGCTGAATAATCGCCGCGGCAATCATCAAGCGCTGTTGCTCGCCGCCGGAGAGCTTGACACCCGTGCGTCCCACGCGCGTATCGAGCCCATCGCGGAACCGATCGCGCAATGCAAGCTGAACGCGCTCCAGTACCGCCCAAATCTGCTCGTCCGTCACCGCCGCACGCTCCGCTTCTGGCAGAGCGTACAACACATTGTGACGAATCGTGCCGTCCAAGATCGGAGGCTTTTGCGGAACGTACGCAATCTGTGCCAAGACTGAAGCAAGATCGAGTTCGCGCAAATCGTGTCCGTCCAAACGAACAACTCCCTTGTCCGGATCAAAGTCGCGCAACAAGAGACGCGCAACCGTGGACTTACCGGCGCCTGTCATTCCAACAAGCGCTACGCGCTCCCCGGGCCGTATCGCCATCGACACGTCGCGCAAAACCGGACGCGCTCCGCGTTCGTGTCCATCGTAGGTGTGCGTCACGTGCTCGAATGCTACCGCGAGCGGGCCTTCGCCCGGCAATCCAAGCGCATTTTGAGGACTCACCACAGCAGGCGGAACGGTCAACGCCTCCATCATGGAACGAATCGACGGCATGTTCCACGACACGACGCGCTCCACCTGCCCGATTTGCCACAGGTTCTCGGCAATGCCAAGCGACCAAACAAACAGTGGCACAAGCAGAGCAAGATCGGCGTGACCGCGTGTAATCCGCCACACCGAGAACGCGAGAATCGCCATGACCGTAAGCGCGCGCACAATGGCCCGCGCGTTGGAAACAGTGATATACCAAATCCAGAAAGCGCGATCCTTCACGATGATCTCCTGGAACCAGCGGTCCAGAAACGCCACGTCTGCTTCCTCCTTGGCACAATGCTTGACGCGCGTAACGAGATCCCACACGTCGTTGCGATAGCGGTTATGTCGGCGGAACTCCTTGTCTAGCGGCGTGCAGACGGCCATAACCTTTCGATTGAGGTAAACCATCCACGCCAAGTAGTGCACAAGAAGGACCGTCATGATCATCCCAGCCATAGGACTGATCACGTACAAGAATACATACGAGATCCCGAGGCGCAAAAGCGAGGCGACACCCTGAAACATGAGCATATCCATGACGCCCATAATTCGCCCGCGCGCCTTTTCGAGATTCGACGCACTCAAGCGGCTTCCCTCGGAAATGTGTTGCCCAACGGACTGCGCAAAGAACAGCTCGGTCATGCGCTTGTCGCTCGTGCCCATGTTGTGGCCAATCGCCCATTCGCGGTGCCATGACATGACCATGTTGGCGAGCTGTGCAAACGTCAGCGACACACCAATATCTCCAATCAACCACCAAACACGGTCATGCCGCGCGTTGGACAGATCGTCCACGATGAGTCCAAAGAACCACATCGGCAACAAAGCGAACGCGGAGGCAACCACCTGCCACGCCACCATACGCTTCAATCGGAAGCGTCCGTGTGCATCCATCAGCTCCGTCAAAATCCACTTCAGCACATCCATGCTCTGGCGCATTTGTTGCAAATACGCGCCGAAGCTCTGTGCCGATTCAACCATGGCCTGATCGATATGTTCGCGATCGTCTTCCATAGGCCTGTTCCCGAATGTGCTTTTGATATGAAACGGCAGCTGTTTTAGACAGAATCGTCTCACAAATTTTGCAGCCTACCTGTAAGGTAAGCCAAGAAATATTGAGACGATTATGGCAAAACAGATGTTGTTTCAGCCAAAATGACATTTGGGAACAGGCCTATATAATACCGACCTTAACCAACACTTCTTGATCAAGAAATGTTCCTTAAGGTCGGCATCGTTGTAACGAACGGTTTTTCACTCCTGAAATGGCTTTGAAATCCCGCTTTTTGGCGGGATTTTTGAAGAAACAAGTTTGGAAAACAACTTACTTCTTAGAAAATCCCGCAAACGACGCGGCAGGACGAACGGCGGAAAATACAAGACCGCGGCCATCAATT
>CAYHRP010000044.1:0-6514 GCA_964359145.1 uncultured Gammaproteobacteria bacterium
GTACATCTGCGGTTTTTTGATGCTCCAGAGCTACAGATTTTGCTCATGTTCAAGACGCTGTAGTCCTGTTTCATAGAGTGACATCTATAGAGGTTTAAGCTTAAAACTCTAGATTCACGACCTGACCCCATCCATGCTCTCCAAAGCTAAACAGCAACTTGTGCGCTCTCGACCCCATCCATGCTCTCCAAAGCTAAACAGCAACTTGTGCGCTCTCTGCATCGCAAAAAGGGCCGTGTTGACAGTGGCCTTTGTTTGGTTGAAGGAACCAAAGTTATTGGAACGGCTCACGCCGCTGTTCTGTGGACATTCACGCGAAATGATACCGATCAATTTGATGCACTCGTCACGACTGATACGCCGCAAGACATCGCGGGCGTGGCAACCGTGCCGACATGGCGGCGCGAGCATGTTTTGTCGCGCAATACGATTGTCGTGCTCGATGGCGTGCAAGACCCGGGGAATGTCGGCGCTATTTTGCGCCTTTGTTTGGGATTCGATGCGTCGCTTGTTCTTATTGAGTCTGTGGACGTGACGAGCCCGAAAGTCATTCGCGCAAGCGCGGGCGCGATGTTTCTTGTGCCGTGGATGGTTGTGCCGCGCAAAGATGCCGTCGAGTTTATACTGACTGCTCATTATCCGGTATATCGATTAGAATCTCCAACCAAGAATAGCAAAAAAGCCGTACTTCCAAAGCGCCGTCAAGGGACATTAACCAAATCACGTATGCTTATTGCCGGCTCTGAAGGCCGCGGTATTCAATTGGATATTCCGGGTGAGACGCTGACTATCGCTCACAATCCAAAACTTGAATCGCTCAATGTCGGCCACGCGCTCGCCATTGTTTTAGCGCGTGGTTGGCGTTAGGGACCTTTGTAAAAGTCCAGTTAGTCAACGATCAAAAAAATTGCTACCATACCCGCACTATGAACAAGCATCTTTCAACGCTCGTCAAGATCGTGCAGGATGGAAATGGTTGGAAGACTAATGGGGAAAAAATCGCCGTAAGTAAAACGAGTCGTACGGCCGGCGGTGCGTATGAGCGTGTGCGCAACGCGGTCGAGTACGAAGAGGAACATCTTCTGCGCCGAAACGCCATTTTGCGTATTTTGGGTCGTCGTCGCATGATGGAGGCGGATGAGTCCATCGAATCACGCGGTGAGGCGGTGCTCAAAGAACTTATTTGGGCCAAGTACCTTCCAAACAAAGAAGTGCCCGCAAAGAAAATAAAAGCGGTCGATGCGGTACTTGCAAAGTATGATGCGTTGTTTGAACGCTTGCCGGAGAGCGGATCGGAGCGTCAGGACATGGAGGCGTGGCTACTCGACGTGCTCTCTACCGAAGTTGAGTACACCATTGAGCCGCCAAAATCGTCCGAAGCGCTTGCGACCATGATGTTCGACGCCATGCGTCAACACATTACGTGGGGGGTCAACACGGACTTGGATGAAGCGGAAAAGGATTTGCTTACGTACATTGCCATTCATCGCACGCTTCTAAAATCGAATCTTGCGACATTGCGGTTTCGCGTGTTTATGCTGTATGTGCCAAATTGGCATCGACCGTCCGCTCATACTAAGCGTGAAGTTGAAGCGCGTCTCTTGTGTCTCATCCGCACCATCGAAAGCAAAATTCGCCATCCGTACGCTGACCAACTCTATCGGCTCATGCGCCGATTTGCGCTCGTCTTTTGGACGATTGAAGATGTCGTGAAGGAAAAACCGGACGAAGCGATGGATATTTTGCGTGATGATGACCGCTTGAAGCGTTATATCGGCGCGGCGATAGGCGAACGCTACAAAACGTTTCGCAAGAAACTCTATCGCGTCGTTGGCCGCGCGGTCATTTTTCTGTTTTTGACCAAAATGTTACTCGCGCTCCTTTTGGAAATTCCGTACGATCTGTACGTTCTTGGCAATCTTGAAACGGTGCCGCTTGCCATCAATGTGATTTTTCATCCGCTTTTCTTGGCGCTTATCGGACTTACGGTTCGCATTCCCGCCGCTCGCAATACGGCGCTTGTCGTTGATCATGTACGCAAACTTGTTCATGACGACTCGGCAACCATGGAAACCGTCTTCAAGGTAAAAAAGCCATGGACACAAGGAACGCTTGGGATGATTTTCTCGTCGCTGTATGGACTCACGTTTGTATTGAGTTACGGACTCATGGCGTGGGTTTTGACTGTCGTACTCCATTTCAATATTCTCTCAACCATTCTGTTTCTGTTCTTTTTCTCGTTAGTAACGTTCTTTGGAATCAAAATCCGCCAATCCGTTCGCGAGCTTCTCGTTCTTGATCGCCAAGGCGGTATCATCGGTGCTCTGTTTGATTTTTTCATGCTTCCCGTCGTGCGCGTCGGGCGATGGATTTCCCTGCAGTCGCCAAAAGTCAACGTCTTTATTTTCTTTTTAGATTTTATCGTGGAAGCGCCGTTCAAGCTCGCCATTGAGATGATTGAAGGTTGGGTGGCGTTCATTCGCGAGAAGAAGGAGGAATTATAGGTTCTAAACTAATCCAACGGCTTACCACCTTGCTGGCGATCCTGTTTGTCCCGATCGCATTGTTTGTATTGGCCGGGCAGTGGCTCAAGCCGATGCCGATGGACAGAACGGACATGCGGCTCGGGGCCACCTATTCGGTAGATTACGCCGAGTATCTCGGGCTTGATCCCATTCAAACGTTTGAGCAAATCGCGGACGATTTGGCGCTCGATTTTGTGCGCATCCCCGTGTACTGGAACCGCATCGAGAAAACGAATGACGTTTTTGATTTCGTAGAACTTGATCGTCTGATGGCCATTGCGCAGGCGCACGACATGCCTGTAGTCCTTGCCATTGGTCGCAAAGTGCCGCGTTGGCCGGAGTGCTTCTTGCCCGACTTTGCCGCGGCGCTTGATGAAAACGAGCTTGCGGACGCGCAACTGCAGATGATGAGCACCGTCGTGACACGTTACAAAGATCATTCCGCGCTCTATCGTTGGCAAGTAGAAAACGAGCCGTACTTTGCGCTCTTTGGCGAATGTCCAAAACCAGATTTCAATCTCATACATCGCGAAGTCATTCTGACGCGTTTTGAGGATCAGAGCACGCCCATTCAGATGACCGCAAGCGGTGAACAATCGCTGTATCTGCGCGCCGCGTCGCTAGCCGATGAGGTGGGTATTAGCATGTACCGCACCATTCACTCGGATGTGTTTGGACAAGTCACGTATCCCATTCCTCCGTGGACGTATCGCGTAAAGGAGCGTCTCGTCGCGCCCGGGCGCGTATACGTTTCCGAGTTGCAAATGGAGCCGTGGTTTGGGCGCTCTGTGCATACCTACACGGCGGACGAGCAACTCGCCTTGTTCAATGCAGACACGTTTGAAGCGCATATGCGCTATGCCGAGGCGGTTGGTTTGCCGACCGTGTCGTTGTGGGGCGTGGAGTGGTGGTACTATTTGAAGGAGAAAGGAGAATCGTCGCTGTGGGAGGCGGCAAAGCGTTTGTATGGAGCATCAAACTGAAAACGGTCACAGTGATCACTACAAACCGCGCGCGTTTCCGACGGGATTCTTGTGGGGAACGGCGACGAGTTCGTACCAAGTAGAAGGCGGCAACACGCACGCTGATTGGTTTGCATGGGAGCAAACCGGCGGCAAGATTGCCGACGGCACGACGTCGGGACGCGGCGTAGACGCTTGGAATCTTTGGAAACAGGATTACGATCTTCTCCATAAGACATTGCACAACAACGCCTATCGTTTATCGCTGGAGTGGAGCCGTCTTGAGATAGAACCGGGCGTGTGGGACGAGGATGCCTTTTTACAGTATCGCGCCATGCTGAAGGATTTGAAGGCGCGCGGTATCACCGTGATGCTCACGTTGCACCACTTTACAAATCCGCAGTGGCTTGCGGCGCGCGGCGGATGGGAAACGGGTTTTGTCGTACGGCGCTTTGGGTTCTTTGTTGAAAAGGTTACTGAAACACTCGGCGAGTATGTGGATTTATGGGTGACCATCAACGAGCCGATGGTGTATGTGCTTGAAGGGTATCTTGTGGCACAGTGGCCACCGCAAAAAAAGAACAAGTTTCTGGCGGCGCGAGTGCTTTGGAATATGGCGCGCGCGCATCGACGAGCGCATTGCGTCATTCATGCGTGGGGAGCGCGACGACAGCGCAAAGTGATGGTCGGCATCGCCAACAATGTTTCGTCGTTTCACAGTTACTACAAGCACCGCTTTCTGGATCAAATCAGTGTTGCGCTTATTGATCGGTTTACGAATCATCTCTTTTATTCGCTTACGCGTATGCGAACGCACGACTTTTTGGGTCTCAACTACTACTTTCACTTGCGGCTCAAAAGCGTGCGACATTTTTTGCGAGGATTTATTTTCGGCGGAGCCTCCGAGGATCAGCCGGTAGAATTTGAGAAATCCGACATTGGATGGGAGCTGTTTCCTCATGGCATTTTTGACGTATGCGTTGATTTGAAAGGGTATAAGAAGCCTATCTATATCACGGAGAACGGTTTGGCGACGGATAATGATGACAAACGCCTACGTTCGCTTATTGGCTACTTGGTTCAGCTTCAGCATGCTATTGAGGCGGGTGCGGACGTGCGCGGCTATTTTCATTGGTCGCTTTTAGATAATTTTGAATGGGCGAAGGGCTATGCGCCCAAGTTTGGTCTCGTTGAAGTGAACAGGAGCACGATGAAGCGTACGCCTCGCGCGAGCGCCGAAATTTATGGTTTGATTGCGCGCGACAACGCCATTGAGCACGATTTTTTGCGGTTCCTTGGTCACGGCACGCGCCATATTTTAGCTGACTGGAAGCGCGAGCATGCTGGAAAATAGGCCCGTGTATTTGCTATACTTGACTCCATGAAATACGACTACGACTTGCTGGTCATCGGTTCCGGTTCGGCGGGATTTTCGGCGGCGGAAGCGGCGCGCGGAACGGGACGCAAAATCGGCATCATCGAGGGAGACAAACTGGGTGGCGACTGTCCCAATTACGCGTGCGTGCCAACAAAGGCGCTTTTGCGAAGCGTCAAAGCGTTTCTTGAGCTCAAATCCCTCAAGGCGCTTGGCATTGCATTTGACGCGATGCCTACACTCTCATTTGAAGCCGTCATGAAACGGCGCAAAATGATTGTAGAGACGCTCGGCGGTTCGCGCATGACAAAAATAGCTGACAAACTTGGCATCGACATCATCAGCGGCTTTGCCACATTTACCGATCCGCACACGGTGCATGTGAGCGGCAAGGAGTTTACGGCGGCGCGGTTTGTGATTGCAACGGGAACTAAAACACGCGTGCCGCAAATACCGGGCTTAAGTGATGTCTCTTGGATTTCACATCGGGAAGCGATTGCGTTTGATGAGTGCCCGTCATCAATGATTGTGATAGGCGCGGGACCGGTTGGCTGTGAACTCTCATTGTTTTACGCAGTGATGGGTACGGAGGTAACGCTTTTGCAGGCCGCGTCGCGCATTTTGTCGCGTGAAGAGCCGGAGATTTCAGCGGTGGCCACCGAGGGACTTGTCGGTGTCGGCGTAAACGTCATGACGAGCGCGGAAGTTGTGCGCGCAGAAAAACAGGACGGCGGCGTGCGTATCACGGCGCGTGTGGGCAAAACGATGCAGACCGTTGATGCACGCGTCTTGATGTTGGCGTCGGGACGCACGTCAAACACGGGCGGACTTGGATGCAAGGCGGCAGGCGTGAAACTCGATGCGTACGGAACGATTGAGACCGACATAGAAATGCGGACATCACAAAAGCATATTTGGGCGGCTGGGGATGTGGACGGCGGGATGCAGTTTACGCACACGGCGCACTACGAGGGTCGCGTGGCCGGACACAACGCCTTTTCGCGCAAGCCACTACAACGGGATGAACGCGTTGTTCCGCGCGTGACGTTTGTGCATCCGGAAGTGGCGAGCGTGGGGATGACGGAGGAGGAGGCAAAAAAAGCATTTGGCGCTTTGCTTGTTGGCACGTTTCCATTGCGCGGATTGGGTCGTGGACTCGTGGACGGTCATCGGGACGGGCTCATCAAACTTATTGCTGACAAAAAGACGCGCAAGATTATTGGCGGACACATGACGGGGGAGCGCGCCGGTGAGGTGATTCATGAGATTGCGATGGCAATGTATGGGAACATGAAAATTGACGATTTAGCGGATATGATTCACGCTTATCCAACGTACTCGGAGGCCGTGACGGCCGCCGCAAGTGTGGCGGTTCAGGAGTAGAGATGTTACCCTATAAAATGGGGCTTATGACTGTAGAAAAAATCAGTGTTGGTTATTGCGAACGCCTCTTTCCGTCATCCCGTCATCGCGAAAGCTTTTTCCGTCATTGCGAACGCCTCTTTCCGTCATTGCGAACGCCTCTTTCCGTCATTGCGAGTTATACGAAGCAATCTCATTGCTAGCAACAGATTGCTTCACTTCGTTCGCAATGACAGGAGGGGCGTTCTCAATGGCCGCTTTTTAGAGATTTGTCTCTAGTAACAGTCTCC